>NZ_JBIVVI010000045.1:0-16628 GCF_044757675.1 Kitasatospora sp. NPDC091257 | reverse complement strand
AGGAGGTACGCCCGCACCCCGGCGACGGGGCCGCCGAGACCGGGGCGCTCCGCCCCGCCGAGCGGCCGGCCGAGGGCGTAGACGGTGGCCTCGGTCGGGCCGTACAGGTTGTAGGCGGTGGTGCCCGGCGCCGCGCGCAGGCTCGTCCAGAGCTGCTGGCCGACGGCCTCGCCGCCCAGCACCAGGACGGCCGGGGCGGCGCCCTCCAGCAGGCCCTCGGCGAGGAGCTGCTCGGCGTAGGACGGGGTGACGTCCATGGCGCCGATGCCCTCCGCGCGCACGTACCGCGCCAGCGCGGCCGGGTCGCGGCGCAGCTCGTCGCCGATCAGGTGCAGCTCGTGCCCGGCGAACAGCCAGAGCAGGCTCTCCAGCGACCCGTCGAAGCAGAGCGAGGCGGTGAGCGCGACGCGCAGTCGGCCGTGCACGGCCTCGGCGGCGGCGATCGGCCCGGCCCGGTGGACGGCCAGCAGGGCGGCGAGGCTGCCGTGCTGGACGACGACGCCCTTGGGTCGGCCGGTGGAGCCGGAGGTGTAGATCAGGTAGGCGGCGTGGCCGGCCGAGGCGCGCGGGGCCGGGTCGGTGTCCGGCCCGGTGGCCTCGGCGAGGGCCAGCACGGGGGTGCCGGCCAGCGCCTCGGGCCGGGGCCAGCCGTCGTCGGTGAGGACGAGGGCGGGGGCCGCGTCGGCGAGAGTGCGGGCGGTGCGGTCGGCCGGGTGGTCGGCGTCCAGCGGCAGGTAGGCCGCGCCGGCCTTGAGCACGGCCAGGGTCGCGATCACGCTCCCGGCCGAGCGCGGCAGGGCGAGGGCGACCACGGACTCGGGTCCGATGCCCCGCCCGATCAGGTGGTGGGCGAGCCGGTTGGCGCGGGCGTTCAGTTCGGCGAAGGTCAGCCGGACCTCGCCGCAGACCAGCGCGACGGCCTCCGGGGTGTGGGCGGCCTGGGCCGCGAAGGCGGCCGGGACCAGCGGGAGTTCGGCCGGCAGGGCGGCGCCGGCGGTCGGGAGCGCGGCGCGCTCCTCGGCCGACAGCAGCTCGATGCGGCCGATCGGCAGCTCGGGCCGGGCGGCCACCGCCGCCAGCAGCCGGCCGAGGCGCACGGCGATCGCCTCGACCGTCTCCCGGTCGAAGAGGTCGGTGGCGAAGTCGATCGCGCACTCCAGGCCGGCGGGCGCGCCGTCCGCGTCGAAGGACTCGCCGAGGCCCACGCTCAGGTCGAACTTGGCGACCGTCCCGGCGGAGGACACCGCCGAGGCGTCCAGGCCGGCCGCGGCGAGCGGCGCCGAGTCGCCCCGGCCCTCCAGCAGCAGCATCACCTGGAAGAGCGGGTGGCGGGCCAGCGAGCGGGCCGGGTTCAGCTCCTCCACCAGGCGTTCGAAGGGCACGTCCTGGTGGGCGTGGGCGTCGAGTTGGGTCTCCCGGACGCGGGCCAGCAGCTCGGTGAAGCTCGGATCGTCGGACGTGTCGGTGCGCAGCACCAGGGTGTTGACGAAGAAGCCGACCAGCTCGTCCAGCGCCTCGTCGCCGCGCCCGGCCACCACCGAGCCGATCGGGATGTCGGTGCCCGCGCCGAGGCGGGTGAGCAGCGCGGCGAGGGCCGCCTGCACGGTCATGAACATCGTCACCCGGTGCCGGCGCGACAACTCGCCGAGAGCGCGGTGGAGTTCCGCGCCGTACGGGACGACGACCCGCTCGCCGCGGTGCGAGGCGGCCGCGCGGCGCGGCCGGTCGACGGGCAGCGACAGCTCCTCGGGCAGGCCGGCCAGCGCCTCGCGCCAGTGGGCGAGCTGGCGGGCGAGCAGGCTCTCCCCGTCCTCCTCCCGGCCGAGCAGTTCGCGCTGCCAGAGCGCGTAGTCGGCGTACTGGACGGGCAGCGGCGCCCACTGCGGGGCCGCGCCGCCGGTGCGGGCCGCGTAGGCCGTGGCGAGGTCGCGCAGCAGCGGGCCCATCGACCAGCCGTCCCCGGCGATGTGGTGCAGGACGAGGGCGAGCAGGTGCTCCCCGGGCCCGGCCGGGATGACGTGGGCGCGGACGGGCAGGTCGGCGGCCAGGTCGAAGGGGCGGGCCGTGCAGCTCGCCGGCTCGGTGCCGGGCGGCAGCAGCTCGACCCGGACGCGGGCCTGCCCGGCGGGCAGGATCCGCTGGTAGGGGGTGCCGTCGAACTCCTCGATCAGGGTGCGCAGGCTCTCGTGCCGGGCGACCACGTCGCCGAGGGCGAGCTCCAGCGCGGCGGCGTCCAGCTCGCCCGCCACGCGCAGGACGAGCGGCAGGTTGTAGAGGGCGCTGGGGCCTTCCATCCGGTCGATCAGCCACAGGCGCTGCTGGGCGAAGGACAGCGGGACGCGCTCCGGGCGTTCGCCCGCCGCGCTCAGCGCCGGTCGCCGCGAGCCGGCGCCCAGGCGGGCGGCCAGCCCGGCCACGCTCGGCGCCTCGAAGACGTCCCGGATCCCCAACTCGGCACCCAGCGCCGCCCGCACCCGGCTGAGCAGCCTGGTGGCGAGCAGCGAGTGGCCGCCCAGGTCGAAGAAGTCGTCGTCGATGCCGACGCCCTCCAGGCCGAGCACCTCCGCGAACAGCCCGCACAGGATCTCCTCCTGCGGGGTGCGCGCCGCCCGGCCGGCCGACAGCGCCCCGAAGTCCGGTGCCGGGAGGGCGGACCGGTCCAGCTTGCCGTTGGCGTTCAGCGGCAGCGCGTCCAGCGGCACGATCGCGGCCGGCAGCATGTAGCCGGGCAGCGTCCGGGCGGCGGTGGCGCGCAGCTCGGCCGGGTCGAGCGGGCCGTCGGCGACCACGTACGCGACCAGGCGCAGCCCGTCCCCGTCGGGCAGGACGGCCGCCTGGAGCACCCGCGGGTGGGCGGTCAGGACGCGCTCGATCTCGCCGGGTTCGATCCGGAAGCCGCGGATCTTCACCTGGTGGTCGGTGCGGCCGAGGTACTCCAGCTCCCCGTCGCGGGTGCGGCGCACCAGGTCCCCGGTGCGGTACATGCGCGCGCCCGGCTCGAACGGGCAGGCGACGAAGCGCTCCGCCGTCAGTCCCGGCCGCGCCAGATAGCCGCGGGCCAGTCCGGCGCCGGCCAGGTACAGCTCCCCCGGCACACCCGCCGGGACGGGGTTGAGGTACTCGTCGAGGACGTGGCAGCGGGTGCCGGCGACGGTCCGTCCGAGGACGGGCCGCCCGGTGGCCTCCAGCGGGTGGGTCAGGGCGTCGACGGTGCACTCGGTCGGGCCGTAGAGGTTGTGGGCGGCGGTGCCCGGGGCCTCGCGCAGCCGCGTCCAGAGCGCCCGGCCGACGGCCTCGCCGCCGAGCAGCACCAGGGCCGGCGCGGGCTCCTCCAGCAGGCCCTCCTCGATCAGCTGCTCGGCGTAGGAGGGCGTCACCTCCAGGACGCCGATGCCCTGCTCGCGCGCGTGGCGGACCAGCGCCCGGGCGTCGCGCCGCACGTCGCCGCCGATCAGGTGCAGCTCGTGGCCGGCGACCAGCCACAGCAGGCCGTCCCAGGAGGCGTCGAAGCAGAGCGAGGCGGTGAGCGCGACCCGCTGCCGGGCGGCCCCGGCCATCACGCCCGCGCGGTGGGCGGCCAGCAGCGCGGCGATGCCGCCGTGCGGCACCACGACGCCCTTGGGGCGGCCGGTGGAGCCGGAGGTGAAGATGACGTAGGCGGCGTCGGCCGCCGTGGCCCGCGGGGCCGGGTCGGTCTGCGGGCCGGCCGGCTGCGCGGCGAGGTCGAGCGCGGGGTGCCCGTCGAGCACCTCGGGCAGCGGCCAGCGGTCGTCGGTGAGCACCAGCGCCGGGCGGGCCTCGGCCAGCATGTGCGCCGTCCGCTCGGCCGGGTACTCGGCGTCCAGCGGCAGGTGGGCGCCGCCGGCCTTGAGCACCGCGAGGACGGCCACCACCGTCTCGGCCGAGCGCGGCAGGGCCAGCGCCACCGCGCGCTCGGGGCCGATGCCCCGGGCGATCAGCGCGTGGGCGAGCCGGTTGGCCCGGGCGTTCAGCTCGGCGAAGGTCAGCGAGAGCTCGCCGCAGACCAGGGCCACCGCGTCCGGCGTGGCCGCGGCCTGCGCCTCGAAGACGGCCGGCACCAGGGGCACCGTCGCGGGCAGCGGGGTGTGGTCGCCCGCCTCCGCGGCCCGCCGCCCGGCGGGCAGGACGTCCAGCTCGGCGACGGACCGCCGGGGATCGGCGGCGACCTGGCGGAGGACCGACTCCAGGGCGGCGGCCAGCTGTTCGGCGCTCCCGCGGTCGAACAGGTCGGTGGCGTACTCCAGGACGCCGGCCAGCCCCGCGGCGGCGCCCTCGGCGCCCTGCCGCTCGACCAGGCGCAGGGTGAGGTCGAAGGTGGCCGTCCCGAAGTCGACCGGCTCCTCCGTCACCGTCACGCCGGGCAGGTCCGGGCCGTCCTCGGCGGCGCCCGCGAAGGCCAGCATCACCTGGAACAGCGGGTGGCGGGCGGTCGACCGGGTCGGGTTCAGCTCCTCCACCAGGCGCTCGAAGGGCACGTCCTGGTGGGCGTGGGCGGCCAGGTCGCTCTCCCGGACCCTCGCCAGCAGCTCGGCGAAGCTCGGGCGGCCGGACAGGTCGGTGCGCAGCACCAGGGTGTTGGCGAAGAAGCCGACCAGCTCCTGCACGGCCTCGTCGAGGCGGCCGGCCAGCGGGGTGCCGATGGGCAGGTCGGTGCCCGCGCCGAAGCGGTGCAGCAGGGTGGCGTACGCGGCCCGCAGGACCATGAAGAGGGTCACGCCGTGCTCGGCGGCGAGCGCGGTGAGCCGGGCGTGCAGGTCGGCGTCGAACTCCAGCGGGACGACCGCGCCGCGGTGGGTGGCGACCGGCGGGCGGGGGCGGTCCAGCGGCAGCGGGAGTTCCTCGGGCGCGCCGGCCAGCGCCTCGCGCCAGTGGGCGAGCTGGCGGGAGAGCGGGCTCTCGGGGTCGTCCTCGTCGCCGAGCAGTTCGTGCTGCCAGAGCGCGTAGTCGGCGTACTGGACGGGCAGCGGCTCCCACGGCGGGGCCTCGCCCGCGAGGCGGGCCCGGTAGGCGTCGGTGAGGTCGCGGTAGAGCGGGCCCAGCGAGGCGCCGTCCCCGGCGATGTGGTGGACGACCAGGACCAGGACGTGTTCCTCGGCCCCCTCGGGCCGCAGGTAGGCGTGGACCGGGAGGTCGGTGGCGAGGTCGAAGGTGTGGCCGGCGAGTTCGTCGCTCGGGCGGTCGGTGACGGTGAGCAGGCCGGTCGCGGGGGCGTCGAGGACGCGCTGGTACGGGGTGCCGTCGTGCTCGCCGAAGACGGTGCGCAGGGCCTCGTGCCGGTGCACGACGTCGCCGAGGGCGGCCTCCAGGGCGGCGGGGTCGAGCGGGCCGCTCAGCCGCAGGGCGAGGGTGACGTTGTAGGTGGCCGAGGGGCCGTCGGCCCGGGCCAGGAACCAGAGCCGGCGCTGGGCGAAGGAGAGCGGCACCCGCTCGGGCCGGGCGGCGGGCCGCAGCGCCGGGCGGGCCGGGGCGGGGGTGCCGGTCGCGCGGTCGGCGAGCCGGTCGGCGAGCCCGGCGACGGTCGGGGCCTGGAAGAGGTCGCCGATGGCGAGTTCGACGCCGAGCTCGGTGCGGGCCCGGCCGACCAGGCGGGTGGCGAGCAGGGAGTGGCCCCCGAGGGCGAAGAAGTCGTCGTCGATGGTGATGTCGTCGATGCCGAGGAGTTCGCCGTACAGCTCGCAGAGCACCCGTTCGCGCTCGTCGCGCGGGGCGCGCCCGGTGTCGTCGGCGGCGAGGTCGGGGGCGGGCAGGGCGCGGCGGTCGACCTTGCCGTTGGCGTTGAGCGGCAGCGCGTCCAGCAGGACGACCACGGCGGGGACCATGTAGCCGGGCAGCACGGTGCCGGCGAAGGCGCGCAGGTCGGCCGGGGTGAGCGAGGCCTCGGCGGTGCAGTAGGCGACCAGCCGGGTGTCGCCGGGGCGGTCCTCGCGGGCGATCACGATGACCTGGCGGACGGCGGGGTGGCGGGACAGCGCCGCCTCGATCTCGCCGAGTTCGATCCGGAAGCCGCGCAGTTTGACCTGCCCGTCGATCCGGCCGAGGAACTCCACGGCGCCGTCGGCGCGCAGCCGCACCAGGTCCCCGGTGCGGTACATCCTCTCGCCGGGCGCGTACGGGCAGGCGACGAAGCGTTCGGCGGTCAGGCCGGGACGGCCCAGGTAGCCGCGGGCCAGGCCGGCGCCGGCGAGGTACAGCTCGCCGGGGACGCCGGGCGGGACGGGGCGCAGCCGGGCGTCGAGGACGTAGCTGCGCATGTTGTCGAGCGGGCCGCCGATCGGCACCCGGGGGCCGTCGAGGTCGGCGGGGGCGAGCGGGTGGTGGGTGGCGAAGGTGGTGGTCTCGGTGGGGCCGTAGACGTGGGCGAGCAGCAGCTCGGGGCAGGCCTCCAGGACCCGGCGCAGCAGCACCCCGGAGGCGGCCTCGCCGCCGGTGCAGACGACGCGCAGGGCGGCGAAGGTCTCCGGGGCCTGCTCCGCGACGAGGTCGAACAGGGCCTTGGTGAGGAAGACGGCGGTGACGTCGTGGCGGGTGGTGACGGCGTACAGGGCGGTGGCGTCGAGGGCGCCGGGCGGGGCGACCACGACGGTGTTGCCGGCCAGCAGCGGCGTCCAGATCTCGTAGGTGGCGGCGTCGAAGGCGTGCGGGGAGTGCAGCAGGACGCGCTGGTGGCGGCCGTCCTGCCAGCGCCGGTCGGCGGCGAGGTCGAGCACGTCGCGGTGGCGCACGGCGACGCCCTTGGGGCGGCCGGTGGAGCCGGAGGTGTACATCGCGTAGGCGAGCTGGTCCGGGTGGACGGGCACGCCGGGGCGGTGGGCCGGGGCGCCGGCCTCGTCGCCGGGGCGGACCACGGCGGCGCCGTGCGGGAAGCCCGGGTCGGCGCGGTCGGTGAGCAGCACGGGGGCGCCGGTGTCGGCGAGCACGCCGGTCATCCGCTCGGGCGGCAGGCCGGGGTGCATGGGGACGTAGCAGCCGCCGGCCTTGAGGACGGCCAGGGTGGCGACGACGACGTCGGCGGAGCGCTCCATCAGCATCGCGACGGGGGTCTCGGGGCCGACGCCGAGGGCGGTGAGGTGGTGGGCGAGGCGGTTGGCGCGGGTGTCGAGTTCGGTGTAGGTCAGGGTGCCGCCGTCGTGGACGAGGGCGGTGGCGTGCGGGGTGCGGTCGGCCCGGCGCTCGAAGGACTCGACGAGGGTGCCGCTCCACCGGGGGGCGTCGGTGGCGTTCCACTCGACGAGGATGCGGGTGCGCTCCTCGGGGGCGAGCACGTCCAGGGTGGCGATGGGCGCCTGCGGGTCGGCGGCGGCGCCGGCCAGCAGCCGGCCGAGCCGGTCGGCGAGGGCGGTGACGGTGGCGCGGTCGTAGAGGTCGGCGGCGTACTCGATCGAGCCGGTGAGCCCGGCGGGGGCGCCGTCCGGGCCGTGCTGTTCGGCGATGCCGATGTTGAGGTCGAACTTGGCGACGCGCAGGCCGATCGGTTCCGGTGCGCTCTCCAGCCCGGGCAGGTCGGGTGCGGCGTCCTGCCCGTGGTTCTGCAGCACCAGCAGGGTCTGGAACAGCGGGTGGCGGCCGAGCGCGCGGGGCGGGTTGAGCTCCTCGACGAGGCGCTCGAAGGGGAGGTCCTGGTGGGCGAAGGCGTCGAGCTGGGCCTCCCGGACCCGGCCGAGCAACTCGGCGAAGCTCGGGTCGCCGGACGTGTCTGCCCTCAGCACCAGGGAGTTGACGAAGAAGCCGACCAGGTCGTCCAGGGCCTCGTCGGCGCGCCCGGCGACGCCGGTGCCGAGCGGGATGTCGGTGCCGGCGCCGAGCCGGGTGAACAGGGCGGCCAGGCCGGCCTGGAGGACGGTGAACAGGGTGGTGCGGTGGGTGCGGGCGAGGGTGAGCAGGGCGGTGTGCAGACCGGCGTCCCAGGCGACGTCGACGGAGTCGGCGGCGCCGGTGGGGGCGGGCGGTCGGGGGCGGTCGGTCGGCAGCTCCAGTTCCTCCGGCAGACCCGCCAACGCGGTTCGCCAGTAGTCGAGTTGACGGACGAGCAGGCTCTCGGGGTCGCGCTCGTCGCCGAGCAGATCGCGCTGCCAGAGCGCGTAGTCGGCGTACTGGATCGGCAGCGGCTCCCACGACGGGGCGTCGCCGGCGAGGCGGGCCCGGTAGGCCTCGGCGAGGTCGCGCAGCAGGGGGCCGAGCGACCAACCGTCGCCGGCGATGTGGTGGAGCACGACGAGCAGCACGTGCTCGGTCGGTGAGAGGGTGAACACCGTGACCCGGATGGGCAGTTCGCGGCTCAGGTCGAAGGTCTCGGCGGCGGCCGCGTCCCGGTGGGCGGGGTAGTCGGCCGGTGCGCGGTCCAGCACCAGGAAGCGCGGCCGCGCCTCCTCGGCGGGCAGGATCCGCTGCACCGGGACTCCCCCGACCACCGGGAACACCGTGCGGAGGGCCTCGTGCCGGGCGACCACGTCCGCCGTCGCGACGCGCAGCGCGGCGGTGTCGAGCTCGCCGCGCAGGCGCAGGGCGAACGGCAGGTTGTACAGCGCGGTCGGCCCCTCGATCTGGTCGATCAGCCAGAGACGCTGTTGGGCGTACGAAACCGGGATCACGGTGCTTCCTCTACTCACGTCACGGCACGGCACGGGGTGTTCGGGATGGGGACGGTCGGTCGGCGGTCAGACGGCGGCCAGGTCCGGGCGGACGCTGGGCCGGCAGTCCAGGACGTCGACCGGCTGTCCCATCGAGACGGCGATCCTGCGGTCGCCGCGGTACGGGTCCCGGCCGTGTGCGCAGAGCACGTTGTCGACCAGCATCACGTCGCCGACCTGCCACCGCTCGCGAACGGTCGCGGCGTGGTACGCCTCGTTGAGGGCGTCGACGTCGGCGCTTCCGAGCGGTTCGGCGTCACCGAATCCGGTGTTGAACGGCAGGCCGTCCGGGCCGAACTCCTCGGTCATCGCCTCGTGGATGTCCGGGTCGAGCGACCACTCGTTCCAGAACGCGAGGTGGTTGAACCAGACCTCCTCACCCGTGCGCGGGTGGTGGATGGTGGCGGGGCGCAGCTGGCTGGTGCGCAGGTTGCCGTCCGGGCGCCACTCGCAGGTGATGCCGTTCTCCCGGCAGTAGGCCTCGACCTCGGCGGGGTCCTCGGTGGCGAAGGCGGTGCGCCAGCCGAGGGAGACGTAGTCCGAGTAGGCGCGGGTGAGCGTCCAGCCGGAGGTCCGCCCCCGCTCGACCAGGTGTGCCGGCAGGTGGTCGAGCACCTTGCGGCAGTCGGCGGTCGGGGTGGCCCCGCCCTCCTCGGGGGCGATCAGGCAGGCGAAGAGCAGCCGGCCGGGGAACGTGAGGGTGTAGCTGTTCTCGTTGTGCATCCGGATCGGCTGGGCCGGCGGCAGGTCGGTCGAGGAGAAGACCCCGTTGCCGTAGTCGCTGCGCGGGGTGGCCTTCTCGCGGTAGGGGGTGCGCTCGGGGATGAGCACGTCGCGCACGGCCGCGACGTCCTCGGTGCTCGCGACCGGCAGGCCGCGCAGGAAGATCGTGCCGTGGCGGTGCAGGGCGTCGGTGAGCTCGGTCTCGTTCTCCCGCAGCCAGTCGCAGGCCTCGCCCAGGTCGGCGGTGCGCGGGGCGTGGGCGAGGGCCGGGCGGCCGGGGTTCAGTTCCCAGGTCGGCATGGTGGCGCTCACTGGTGGGCGAGGGAGGCGACCAGGCTGGCGGGCCTGATGTCGGTCCAGTTGGCCTCGATGTAGTCGAGGCAGCCCTGGCGGGTGTCCTCGCCGTGGACGGTGGTCCAGCCGGCGGGCACGTCGATCCAGACCGGCCAGAGGGAGTGCTGGTTCTCGTCGTTGGCCAGGACCAGGTAGCCGGCGTTGTCGTCCTCGAACGGGTTGCTCATGGTGTCCTCCTTGGGTTGATTCGAAGGTACGGGCGGCCCGGGGCCCGCAACGGCAGGAGGCGAGGCAGGTACGCGGCAGTTCGGTGCGGGTGGCTGCCGCCGTCGGACGGTCAGCGCGGGAGGAGGCGGACCGGGAAGCGGTCCAGGCCGAAGTTGATGATCGAGCGGTTGTGGGTGACCGGCCCGGTCGGCTCGATGACGGCGACGCGTTCCAGCATCGCCGTGAACAGGGCGCCGAGTTCGGCCTTGGCCAGCGGTGCGCCGATGCAGTAGTGGGCGCCGAGGCCGAGGGCGAGGTGCTTGTTGGGGCTGCGGTCGAGCAGGATCTCCTCGGGCCGGTCGAAGACCTCCGGGTCCCGGTTGGCGGACCACACCCAGACGGCGACCCGGTCGCCGCGCCGGATGGTGTGGCCGTCGAGTTCGGTGTCCCGGCTCGCGGTGCGCAGGGTGTGCAGCCCGACCGAGGTCCAGCGCAGGAGTTCGTCCAGGGCCGAGTCCATGCCGACCTCGCCGCGCTGCAGCTTCCGCCACAGTTCCGGGTGCCGGGTGAGGGTGTGCAGGCCCATGGCGGCGGTGTGACGGACCGTCTGGACGCCGCCGACCACGATGTTGTCCAGGTTGAGCACGACGTCCTCGACCGGCAGCAGCTTGCCGCCGACCCGGTAGGTCGCCATCTTGCTGATCAGGTCGTCCCTCGGGTCCGTCCGGCGCAGCATCACCTGGTGCAGCAGGTACGGGATGAGCTGCTGGTGGCCGGCCCGGCGCTCCTCGGGGGTGTTGCCGAGGAACGCGACGTCGCAGACCCGTTCGACCATCTCGCGGTCCTGCTCGGGGACGTCCAGGAGGTCGCACATGACGGACAGCGGGAGGGCGGAGACGGCGTCGACGAGGTCGACCTCGCCCAGTTCGACGGCCTTCTCGACGATCGAGGCGGCGAGGTCGGTGATGCCGCGGGCGGCGCCGCGCACCGGGCCGGGGGCGAAGAACGGGTTGGCGGGGGCGCGCAGTTCGCGGTGCCGGGGCGGGTCGGTGAGGGCCATCATCCGGCCGGAGCCGACCGGGACGTTGCCCTCGCCGGCGCCGAGCAGCGAGCCCTGTTCGGAGCTGTAGAGGGCGGCGTTGCGCAGCACCTCGGCGGAGTGCCGGTAGGAGAGCACCGACCAGACCTGCCCGTCGTCGACGGTGTCGGTGCGGTGGACGGCGGACTCCCGGCGCAGCTCCGCGACCAGCGCGGGGGTGTCGGGGCGGGCCCACAGGTCGGGGTCGGTGAGGTCGACCGCGGTGGTGGTTGGCATCAGTGCTCCGTCGTGGACTGGTGGGCGGCGCCGGGCCGCGCGATGAGGGAGGAGAGCAGGTCGACCGGGCCGGGCCCGTCGACGGTGGCGAGCAGGTGGCCGCCGGGGACGACGTGGTGGCCGGAGCCGCCGCGGGTGTGGGCGGCCCAGCCTTCGAGGCCGCCCACGGCGAGGAGGGGGTCCTCGACGCCGACGACGGTGTGCAGGGCGGAGCCGATCGGCGGGTGGGGCCGGGGCCGGTAGGTGTCGACCACGGCCAGGTCGGTGCGGATGCCGCGCAGCGCGTTCTCCTTCAGGTCGGCGTCGCCCTCGACGAGTTCGCCCATCCCGGCCAGCCGCAGCAGTTCGTCGGCGGTGTGCCGGGGGCGGTCCGCCCCGGCCCAGGCGGCGGGCGGCGAGGCGGCGGCGGCGACGACCAGCTCGGGGCGCCGCTCGGCGGGCAGCGCCCGGGCGACCTCGTAGCCGAGGAGGGCGCCGAAGCTCTGCCCGTAGAAGCCGAACCGGCCGGTCAGGTGCGGGGTGAGGGCCTCCAGGACGGCGTCGACCAGCAGGTCGAAGCTCGCGGGCATCGGGTGGCCGAGCCGGCCGCCGCGGGCCGGCGGTCGCAGTGCCCAGACCTCGGCGGCCGGGGCGAGGGCGCGGGCGAGCGGGGTGTAGGCGGTGGCGTCGCCCCCGGCGTGCGGAAAGCAGAACAGCCGGTAGGGGCGGTGGGGTTGGGGCGCGGGGACGAACAGCCAGTCCCCCTCGACGCGGGGCCGTACCCGCAGTGCGGCGGTCATGCGCCGGCCGCCCGGGCGCGGGCGGTCAGGGCGGGCCGGGGGGCGGCGGTGCCGGCCGCGGCGGCCTGCCCGACGGTGGCGGTGAAGGCGGCCAGGTCGGCGGAGTCGAGCAGGTGGCGCAGCTGGAGTTCGATGCCGAGCCGGCGGCGCAGCAGGTGGACGACCCAGCGTGACCAGGCCGAGGAGCTGGCCCGGCGCGCCGCCCGGCTGCGCGAGGAGGTCCTCGGCCACGACGCGCTGATCGACCGGGACGCCGTCTGGCAGCTCAAGCGCGAGGCCCTGGAGCTGCTGCACGAGGTGCCGCGCGGCCCCGGCCGCCAGGCCGAGTACGAGGCGTACCTGCGCCGTGAGGGCGAGTGGCTGCGCCGGCACGCCCTGTGGAACGCCCTCGCCGAGGAGCACGGCCCGGACCGGCAGCACTGGCCGAAGGGCCTGCGTCACCCGGACGGCCCCCAGGTCGAGCAGGCGGAGAAGGAGCTCGCGGAGCGGGTCGAGTTCCACCGCTGGCTCGCCTGGCAGGTCGACCAGCAGCTCGCCCACGCCCAGCGGGCGGCCCGTGAGGCCGGCATGCCGGTCGGTCTGATCCACGACCTGGCCGTGGGCGTCCATCCGGACGGCGCGGACGCCTGGGCGCTGCAGGACGTGCTGGCCGACGGCATCTCGGTCGGTGCCCCGCCGGACGCCTTCAACGCCCACGGCCAGGACTGGGGCCTGCCGCCCTGGCGCCCGGACGCGCTCGCCGAGGCCGGCTACGCCCCGTTCGCGGAGCTGCTGCGGGCCACCGCCCGGCACGCCGGCGCGCTGCGGATCGACCATGTCATGGGCCTGTTCCGGCTCTGGTGGGTGCCGAAGGGCCATCCGCCGACCGAGGGCGCGTACGTGCGCTACGACGCGGAGGCGATGCTCGGGGTGCTGGCGCTGGAGGCGCACCGGGCCGGTACGGCGGTGATCGGCGAGGACCTCGGCACGGTGGAGCCGGGCGTGCGGGAGGAGCTGGCGGAGCGCGGGGTGCTGGGCACGTCCGTCCTCTGGTTCGAGCGGGACTGGCAGGCCGGCGGGGCGATCCTCGGCCCGGACCGCTGGCGGCCGGGCTGCCTGGCCACCCTCACCACCCACGACCTGCCCAGCACCGCGGCCCGGCTCTCCGGCGAGCACGTCGAGCTGCGGCACCGGCTGGGCCTGCTGGCCCGGCCGCTGGGGGAGGAGCAGGAGCAGGCGGCGGCGGAGCTGGCGGACTGGCGGGCCGAGCTGGCCGGGCTGGGGCTGCTCGGCCCGGACGAGCCGCTGACGATGCCCGTGCTGTACCGCTTCCTGCGGGCCACCCCGGCGGAGCTGGTCGGGGTCTGGCTGCCGGACCTGGTCGGCGACCCGCGCCCGCAGAACCTGCCCGGCACCTGGGACCAGTACCCGAACTGGCGCCTGCCGGTCGCCGACGGCTCCGGCGGGCCGGTCACCCTGGAACGCCTCGCCACCGCCCCCGCCGCCGGCCTGCTGGCCCAGCTGCTCGCCGTGCCCGACTCCGTCAGGCGGACCCCGACGCGCGCCGTCCCGTAAGCGGCGGGTAAGTTGGAAACGTGGACAAGAGGAACGCTTTGCGAGCCGGCGCGGTCTGCGCAACGGTCACGCTGATGATGCTGCTGTCGTCGCCCGCCATGGCCTTCACCAGGGACGACGGTGACGACCCGGGTTCCGGCCTGAGTGTCGGTGAGACCATCGGCCTGTACGTGGTGGTCCCGCTCGTCTCCTTCGCGATCATCGCCGCTCTGGCCGCTCTGCCGTACGGCAGCAAGGCCAAGAAGAACTAACTCCTCGTAGAGGCGACCGCCGCGTCCACCAGGACGGGCACGACGTCCACCAGGACCCGCACGACCCCGAAGGGGCGCCGGACGATCCCGTCCGGCGCCCCTTCGGGCTTATCCGCGCACCGTCAGCGGGCCCCCGCCGCACGGTCGGCGTCCTGGGCCTTGAGGGCGCGCTCGACGCCCGCCCGCGCCTCGACGACCTGGCGCCGCAGCGACGGCGCCGGCTCGGCCGAGGCCAGCCACGCGTCCGTGGCCTCCAGGGTCGCGGCCGTCACCTGCAGGGCCGGGTACAGCCCGACGATGATCTGCTGCGAGATCTCGTGGCTGCGGCTCTCCCAGACGCCCTTGACCGCCGCGAAGTACTTCGCCGCGTACGGTGCGAGCAGCTCGCGCTGGTCGGACTGCTGGAAGCCGGCGATGACGGCCTCCTGCACATAGTTCGTCAGCTTGTCGGACTCCACCACCGACGCCCAGGCCTGCGCCTTGGCCTCGGCGGTCGGCCGGGCGGCGCGGCAGGTGGCCGCGTGCTCCTGGCCGGCCGCGGTGTTGTCCCGCTCCAGCTCGGCGGCGATGGCGGCCTCGTCGGCCCGCCCGGTGGCGGCGAGGCGCACCAGCAGGGTCCAGCGCAGCTCGGTGTCGACCGCGAGGCCCTTGATCTCGACCGAGCCGTCCAGCAGCCCGGCGAGCAGGCCCAGCTGACCGTCCGTACGGGCGACCGAGGCGAGGGCGCGGGCCCAGGCCAGCTGGTGGTCGCTGCCGGGCTCGGCGGCGCGCAGGTGCTCCTCCGCGGCGGCGGCCCAGCGGTCGAGGCCCTGCTCGCGCCACCGCGGGTCGGTGTAGGCGTCGAGGGCGAGCTTGACCTGGCGGTGCACGGACTGCACCACACCGATGTCGCTCTCGCGCCCGATGCCGGACAGCGCCAGCGCCAGGTAGTCGCGGGCGGCCAGCTCGCCGTCGCGGGTCATGTCCCAGGCGGAGGCCCAGCACAGCGCGCGCGGCAGCGAGTCGGCGAAGCCGCCGAGGTGCTCGGTGACGACGGCCAGCGAGTCCTCGTCGAGCCGGATCTTGGCGTACGAGAGGTCGTCGTCGTTCAGCAGCACGACGGCCGGGCGGTGGCGGCCGACCAGCTCCGGCACCTCGGTGCGCGGGCCGTCGACGTCCAGCTCGATCCGGTCGGTGCGCACCAGCGCGTCGCCGTTCAGCTCGTACAGGCCGATCGCGATGCGGTGCGGCCGCAGCACGGCCTCGCCCTTGGCGCCGGCGGGCAGCGCGGGGGCCTCCTGGAGCACCGCGAAGGACTCGATGTCGCCGTCGGTGTTCACCGTGATCGAGGGCCGCAGCACGTTGATGCCGGCGGTCTCCAGCCAGGCCTTGGACCAGGCCTTGAGGTCGCGGCCGCTGGCCTCCTCCAGGGCGCCGAGCAGGTCGCTGAGCCGGGTGTTGCCCCAGGCGTGGCGCTTGAAGTACGCCCGCACGCCCTGGAAGAAGGCGTCCTGGCCGACGTACGCCACCAGCTGCTTGAGCACCGAGGCGCCCTTGGCGTAGGTGATGCCGTCGAAGTTGACCTGGACGTCCTCCAGGTCGTTGATCTCCGCCATGATCGGGTGGGTGGACGGCAGCTGGTCCTGCCGGTACGCCCAGGTCTTCATCTGGTTGGCGAAGGTGGTCCAGGAGTGCGGCCACTTGGAGCCGGGGGCCTCGGCCTGGCAGACCGCCTCGGCGTAGGTCGCGAAGGACTCGTTCAGCCAGAGGTCGTTCCACCACTCCATGGTGACGAGGTCGCCGAACCACATGTGGGCGAGCTCGTGCAGGATCGTCGCGGCGCGGGCCTCGTAGGCGGCGTCGGTGACCTTGGAGCGGAACACGTACTGGTCGCGCAGGGTGACAGCACCCGCGTTCTCCATCGCGCCGGCGTTGAACTCCGGGACGAAGAGCTGGTCGTACTTGGCGAACGGGTACGGGAAGTCGAACTTCTCCTGGAAGAAGTCGAAGCCCTGCTTGGTGACCTCGAAGACGGCCTCCGGGTCCAGGAACTCGCGCAGCGAGGGCCGGCAGTAGACGCCCAGCGGCACCTTCTGCTCGCCGTTCTCGTAGGTGTCGAAGACCCCGACGTACGGGCCGGCGACGAGCGCGGTGATGTAGCTGGAGATCCGGCCGGTGGGCTCGAAGGTCCAGACCCGGGTGTCGCCCTCGCCGACCGGCTCCGGGGTCGGCGAGTTGGAGACCACGACCCAGCCGTTCGGCGCGGTCACGGTGAACGCGAACGCGGCCTTCAGGTCGGGCTGCTCGAAGTTGGCGAAGACCCGGCGGGCGTCCGGTACCTCGAACTGGGTGTACAGGTAGGTCTCGCCGTCGACCGGGTCGACGAACCGGTGCAGGCCCTCACCGGTGTTGGTGTACTCGCAGGTCGCGACGACCCGCAGCTCGTTCTCGGCCGCCAGGCCCGGCAGCGGGATGCGGCTGTCGGCGAAGCTCGCCGGGTCGAGCCGCACGCCGTTGAGGACGACCTCCTCGACGC
Source organism: Kitasatospora sp. NPDC091257 (assembly GCF_044757675.1). NCBI lineage: Bacteria > Bacillati > Actinomycetota > Actinomycetes > Kitasatosporales > Streptomycetaceae > Kitasatospora > Kitasatospora sp. NPDC091257. Next base: position 342 of record NZ_JBIVVI010000045.1, on the reverse strand, counting down.
TCGGGGCGACGAGGTCGATGAAGGTCTCCGCGCCGGGGGTGGTGGCGGTGAACCGGACCACGGTGGTGGACCGGAAGGTACCGCCTTCACGGGCCGAACCGAGGTCGAGCTCGATGTCGTACGCGTCCACGTGGAGGAGGTCGGCCCGGGTGCGGGCCTCCTCACGGGTCAGGTTTGTGCCGGGCACTCGCTGCACTCCTTTGTCAGACTGATGCTCCGAATCCTCGCACGTCCAACGGACGGGGCGGCCGAAAAATCGCGGGCGGGGCGGGCCCGGGCGATCAGCCCGTTCCCGCCCCGCCCGCGTGGCCCGCGACGAGGGGTCATGCCCCGGTCGTCACC
>NZ_JBIVVI010000044.1:0-16651 GCF_044757675.1 Kitasatospora sp. NPDC091257 | reverse complement strand
GCCGGCCCGGACTCCCCGGCCTCCCCGGCCGGACCTCCGTCAGCGCGTCCGGATCGGACCCCCGCCCGGCGTCCGGCCTGCGGCGGGTGGCCGCCTCCGGGTCGAACCGCGGCTCGGCGCGGGACGTCCGACGCGTCGCCGCCTCCGGGTCGAAGCGCGGCGGGACGGCGGGCGCCCGACGGGTCGCGGCGCGCGGGTCCACCCGGGTCGGCGGATCCACCCCGGGCGGCACCGACCCTGAAGGCACCGACCCTGAAGGCGCCGACCCGGGCGGCACCGACCCGAGCCGGGAGGGCCGGTCAGAGGCGGCTTCGGAGCCCCGCCAACGCCCCCGCGACCACCGCTCCACCCTGCTCCCCGGCGGATTCCCCGGCTCGGCTCCGGCGGCCGACCGGGGCCTCGGCCCGCGCCGTTCGCCCTCGGCCGGATCCGCGTCCTCCGTCGTGCCCATGCGACGTTTCCCTCCCCCGCAGCCCGGACCGGCGCGGGGTCGTGACCGCGGGCGCACCGGTGCCGGGGTGGATTGTGACGCGTCATCATCCCGCACGGCGGGCGCGGGTGTCGGGCGCTTTTCCGGATCAGGACCGACCCGTCGCAGGACCGGTACGCAAGCGCCTCCCGCGACGCGGAACCGGGCGCCGTCGGCCCTCAGTGCTCCCCGACCGGGCGCCCCGTCGGCTCCTCCACGATCCGCCGGGCGATCTCGTCGGGCCGCACCGGGCGCCCGAAGTGCCACCCCTGCGCCCAGTCGCAGCCCATGGTCCGCAGCCGCTCCGCGTCCCGGTGGGTCTCCACGCCCTCGGCGGTGACGTTCAGCCCGAGCGCGTGCGCCATCGACACCAGTCCGCTGACGATCCGCCACCCGGTGGACTCGTCCTTCCCCGGTTCGTGCAGGTCGCCGACGAAGGAACCGGCGATCTTCAGCCCGGAGACCGGCAGGTCGCGCAGGTAGGCGAGGTTGGACCAGCCGGTGCCGAAGTCGTCCACGGCCAGCGACACCCCGAGGTCGACCAGCCCGTGCAGGGTGCGCAGCGCCTCGTCCTCGGGCCCGACCACGGTCGACTCGGTGATCTCCAGCTGCAGCCGGGCCGGGTCCAGTCCGGTGCCGTCGAGGATCCGGCCGAGGTCGGTGACCAGGGCGGCGCTGCGGGCCTGCCGGACCGCCAGGTTGACGTTCAGCTGCGGAGCGGCGTCGCCGTACCGCTTGATCCAGTTCGCGGCCTGGCCGCAGGCCTGCTCCAGCACCCAGCGGCCGAGCGGCATGATCAGCCCGGTCTCCTCGGCGGTGGTGACGAACTCGTCCGGGCCGAGCACGCCGAGCTGCGGGTGGCGCCAGCGCACCAGCGCCTCCACGGCGGCCAGCCGGCCGTCCGCGAGGCGGTAGAGCGGCTGGTAGTCGATGAAGAACTCGCCGCGGTCGAGGGCTGCGGGCATCCGCACCGACACCGCGTAGCGGCTGACCGCGCGGGCGTTCTCCTTGGGATCGAACAGCGTCCAGCGGCCGCGGCCGGCCTCCTTGGCACGGTACAGCGTGAGGTCGGCGGCGCGGACGGCCGCGCCCGGGGTGGTGGTGGACACCCGCCGCTCCAGCACGCCGACGCTGGCACCGACGGCGAGCTTGTGGTCGCCGATCAGCACCGGCCCGGCGAGCGCCTTGAGCACGGTCTTCGCGGCGGCCACCGCCTCCTGCTCGCCCCGGCAGCGCTCCAGCAGGACGACGAACTCGTCGCCGCCGAGCCGGGCGACCAGGTGGCCCAGCGGACTGAGGGCGGCCTTCAGCCGGGCACCGACGGCGGCCAGCAGCTGGTCGCCCATGTCGTGGCCGAGGCTGTCGTTGACCACCTTGAAACCGTCGAGGTCGACGTAGCAGAGGCCGAAGCGGGCACCCGGCTCGGGCTCCTCGAACAGCTTCTCCAGCCGCTCGAAGAAGGCCGCGCGGTTGGGCAGGCCGGTCAGCGGGTCGTGGGTGGCCTGGTGGCGCAGCCGCTCCTGGAGCCGGTAGCGGTCGGTGACGTCCTCCAGCATCGCGACCTGGTACTGCGGGATGCCGTCGTCGTCGCGGATCAGCGAGACGGTCAGGTGGGTCCAGATCACCTCGCCGTCCTGGCGGTAGTACGGCTTGTCGAACTGGAAGTAGTCCCGCTTTCCGCTGATCAGCTCCTCGTACGCCTCCCACACGCCCGGGGTGTCCTCGGGGTGCACGAGGTCGCCGACCCGGCGCCCGATCATGTCCTCCGGGCCCGCGCCGAACAGGTCCTGGAGGGCCTTGTTGACCGCCATGATGTTGCCGTCGGTGTCGCCGATGCCGATGCCGATCGCGGCGCTCTCGAACAGCGCCCGGAACCGGGCCTCGGACGCGCGCAGCGCCCGCTCGGCCTCCTTGCGGGCGGCGTCGGCGGCGGTGCGGATCGCCTCCTGCTCGATCAGCGTGCGCTCGCGCAGGGCGCCCGCCCAGCCGGCCGCGAAGGCGCCGGTCAGGGCCGGGCCGCGGTCGTCGTGGACGGGCTGCGCCTGGAGCAGCTCGACCGCCCGGGCCAGCAGCACCGGGTCGGTGAAGTGCGCGTCGACCAGTTCGGCGCCGGCCTGCGCGGCCAGCCGCGGCTCGAACGGGTCGCCCTCCTGGGCGCGGTGCAGCAGCGCGGCGGTGCGCGCGACCAGCCGGCCGAGCAGGCCGGGGTGGACGGCGATGCCGTGGTCGGCGGAGAGCAGCCGGGCCCAGTCCTCGTGGAAGCGCTCCGCGTTGCCGCGCACCGGGGTGGTACTCATCTGCTGAACCTGGTTCCTCTGCTGTGCGCGCCGGTTGCGGCGGGCCCGGCGAGGGCCGCTCGGCCGCTCCCGTTGCCCCGGGTCGTGCTGCCGCCCGGGCCCGGCACCGCGCTTCCGGCGGCCGCCGCGCGGGGCGCACGGCCGTCGGTGCCTCGTCCGTCGCGTCCAATCAAGGGCGGAACCCCACGCCCGCCACCCCGGTCATCCGCTCGGGGTGCTCACCGACCGTACCGGGCTGGTCCGGGCGCCACTGCGGCAGGTAGACCACGCCCGGCTCGACCAGCTCGAAGCCGGAGAACATCGCGGTGATCTGCTCGTGGGTGCGCATGGTCAGCGGGGTCGGCGTCATCCGGTACAGCTTCTGGTGGTCCTCCGCCTGGTCCGGGCGGCCCTCCAGGGAGGCGTGCGAGAGCACCAGCGCGCTGCCGGGCGGGAGGGCGTCGCGGATCACGCCGATCAGCTTCCACGGGTCCTCCTCGTCGCTGACGAAGTGGGCGACGGCGACCAGCAGCACGGCCACCGGCTCGCCGGCCGCCAGCAGCTCGCCGACCTCGGGGCGGGCCAGCAGGTCGGCCACGTCGCGCAGGTCGGCCTGGACGACGGCGCTGTCCCGGTCGTCCTCCAGCAGCAGACGGCTGTGCGCGACGGCGACCGGGTCGCGGTCCACGTAGACGACCTTCGCCCCGGGGCGGATCTCGCGGGCGATCTCGTGCACCGCGCTGAAGGTCGGGATGCCGGAGCCGATGTCCAGGAAGCGGCTGACGCCCTGCTCGGCGAGGAAGGTCACGGCGCGGCGCAGGAAGGCGCGGTTGGAGCGCATGATCTGCGGCAGCTCCGGCCACAGGGCCATCGCCTTGCGGGCCATCTCCCGGTCGACCTCGAAGTTGTGGGAGCCCCCGAGGTAGTAGTCGTAGACCCGCGCGGCGTTCGGTTTGTCCAGGTCCGTACCCTCCGGTACCCAGCTCGGTCGCCGCATGCCTGTGACTCCTTCACTCCGGTTCTGGGGTGGCAGCACCCTGGGGATGCTGCTGTGACTGTTGAGACTACAAGCACACAAGATCCTCCCCCGCACCCCGAACGGGTGCAAGCGGAATGCGCCCTTCCCGAAGGACGGGCGCCTCCGTAACGCCCGCCCTCCGGCGCGGGTCCGCACCGGGGACCAACTCGACAACGGTCCACCGGCGTTCGCCCCTCGGGCCGGCCGGGCCGCACTAGGGTGGGGTGGTGGACCCCAACCACTACCGATTCCGGGGCGTCTGGCGGCTCGCGGCTCCGGCGCCCGCCGTGTACGCGGCACTGGAGGACGTGCGGAGCTACCCGCTGTGGTGGCCGGAGATCCGCGAGGTCCGGCCGACCGGCGAGGACCGCGGGGACGTGGTGGTGCGCGCGCTGCTGCCGTACCGGCTGGTGATCGGCCTGGTGGCGAGCCGGCGCGACCCGGCCGCCGGGGTACTGGAGGTGATCATGCGGGGCGACCTGACCGGGTGGACGCGGTTCACGGTGACGCCGGACTCCGCCGGCGGCGCGGGCAGCCAGGGCAGCGCGGGCAGCCGGGTGCTGTTCGAGGAGGACACCCGGCCCGGCAAGCCCTTGCTGCGCCGGCTCGCCCTGCCGCTGCACCCGCTGTTCCGGGCCAACCACGCGGTGATGATGCGCCGGGGGCGGCGGGGGCTCGCCGCCCATCTGGCGGGCGGCGGACGACGGACGACGGACGACGAGCGGCGGGTGACGGCGAACAGATGACGGACGACAGCTTTCAGCGAACAGATGACAGATTTCGAAATCTGTCATCTGTTCGCGGCGCCCCCGGCTCCGCCCCCGCCCCCGACTTCGGGTTCGACGCCCCCTTCGACCGGACCGGCACCGGCAGCAGCAAGTGGGCCCGCGCGGACGCCCCCGGGGTGATCCCGATGAGCCTCGCCGACATGGACCTGCCCGGCCCGCCCGCCGTCGCCGAGGCGCTGGAGCGGCGCGCCCGCCACCGCGCGTACGGCTACACGGTTTGCGACCCGGCCGGCCGCACCCTGGTGGCCGACTGGTACCGCGCCCGGCACGGCGCCGCGGTGGACCCGGACTGGGTCCTGCTACTGCCCTGCGGCCCGCGCACCGCGCTGCGCGTCCTGCTGGAGACCGTACGGCCGCAGGCCCCCGTCCTCTTCCCCACCCCCGAGTGGGGCGGTTTCGCCCAACTCTGCCGCGCGGCCGGCCTCCCGCACCACGCGCTGCCGCTGCACCTGGGCCCGGACGGCTACCGGCTCCCGCACGGCCCGCTCCCCCGACCCGCCGGCGCCGTGCTGCTGAGCAACCCGCACAACCCCTCCGGCACCGTGTGGCCCCTCGACGCGGTGCGCGGTCTCGCCGCGTGGGCGGCCGAGAGCGGCGCGCTGCTGGTCTCGGACGAGGTGCACGGCGACCTCACCCATCCCGGCCGCGCCCACCCCGTCGCCGTCGCCACCGCCGACCCGGCGCACCTGCGCCACGTCGTCACCCTCAACTCCGTCGGCAAGACCTTCAACTGCTCCGGCATCCCCAGCGGTTTCGCCCTCGTCCCCGATGCCGGGCTGCGCGCCCGGTTCGCCGAGGCGCTGGCCGGCTACGGCCTCTGGGAGGGCGGCCTGCTGGAGCAGACCGTGCAGCAGGCGGCACTGCGCGAGGGCGGCCCCTGGCTGGACGCGCTGCTCGCCCACCTGGCCGCCGCCCGCACCCGGCTGACCGACCGGCTCGGACCCGCCGTCCGCTCCGCCCCGCACGCCTCCTACCTGCTCTGGCTGGACGCCGCCGCGCTCGGCCTGCCGCCCGCCGACGCCCGCCGGGCCCTGCTGGAGCGCTGCGGCCTGGAGGCCTCCGACGGCGCCGAGTTCGGCTCCGGCGGCCGGGGTTCGCTGCGGCTGAACTACGCCCTGCCGGGGCCGGTCCTGATGACCGTCCTGGAGCGGCTGGAGCGCCTGTGACCCCGGCACATGCCCCGGCCGGATCGGGCCCGGGCCCCGCCCGCCGGTCGGCCGGAAAATCCCGCCCTCACCCGTTCGCCACGCCCCTGACCTGCAAAAAAGAACGTTCACGCGAATTTTGCGGGGCGCCCCCGCATGCTCCGTAGCAGACTGGGCAGGGTAGACCGGGCCGCAATCGTGATCCCGAGGATGGTGAGTCCGGTGATACCGGTATCCCGCACCACTCCGCCCGAACGGCAGAGCACGCCACTCCCCCCGTCGGGGGTGACCCCGTTGACCGAATCGGGGGCGCGCAGCCACGTGTCGGGCGTCTGCTTCAAGATCGGACCGCCCCGCCTCGTGGGGGTGGAGGTCGAGTGGTTCGTCCATGACGATCAATGTCCCACCCGGCCCGTACGGCCGGAACTGCTCCACGCCGCACTGGATTCGCTGCCCCTCGGCGGCCCGGACGGCGACTCCCTCCCCTCCGGTTCGCGCCTCACGCTCGAACCCGGCGGACAGGTCGAGCTCAGCTCCCCGCCCGCCACCGGCCTCCTGGCCTGCGTCGAGGACACCCGACGTGATCTGACCGCCCTGCGGGCCGCCTTCGCGGCGCAGGGCCTTCGACTCACCGGCACCGGAACGGACCCGCTGGCCCGTCCCCGACCGATGGTGCTGGACCACCCCCGCTACCTCGCGATGGAGCGCTTCTTCGACTCCGCGGGGCCCTGGGGCCGAATCATGATGACGGGTACCGCATCGGTGCAGGTGTGCCTGGACGCCGGCGACACGGACGGTCCGCACGCGGTGGAGCGCCGCTGGCGACTGGCCCATCTGCTGGGCCCGGTGCTGGTCGCCGCCTTCGCCAACTCGCCGATCCTGGACGGCAGTCCGACCGGTCACCGGTCCACCCGGCAGACCGTCTGGTCCCGGATGGACCCGACCCGCACGCTGGCCCCCGAACCGGACCACGGCGATCCGCGCGAGGCGTGGGCGCAGTACGTGCTGGACGCCCGGGTGCTGTGCGTGCGGCGGCCCGAGGGCCTGCCCTGGACGGCCCCGGCCGGTCTGACGTTCCGCGACTGGATCCGCGGCGCGGGCGAACGCCCGCCCACCCTCGACGACTTGGACTACCACCGCACCACCCTCTTCCCGCCGGTGCGCCCGCGTGGCCACCTGGAGCTGCGGATGATCGACGCCCAGCCCGGGGACGGCTGGGTGGTGGTCACCGCGCTGGTCACCGCACTGCTGGAGGACGCGCTGGCCGCCGATGCCGCACTGGCCGCGCTGGAGCCACTGGACGTCATCGACCGGCGGGAGGGGGCGGACGGTCCGCGACCGCCGCGCAGCGGGGTCTGGCGCCGCGCCGCCACCCTGGCGACGGCCGACCCCGAGCTGCGCCGCGCCGCCCTCGCCTGCTTCGCCGCCGCCGACGCCGCACTGGGCCGCCTGCCCGGTGCCGGGCGGCTGCGCACCACCGTCGCCGAGTTCGCCGAGCGCTACCCCGCGCGCGGCCGCTGCCCGGCCGACGACCAGCTGGACGCCCTGCGCTCCGGCACCCGACGCACTCCCCCGGAGGAGGCCGCATCATGACCGACGTCCGACCCCACGGGGATGCCGGGGCAGGCAGCACGGACCGCACCGACGCCACAGCTGGAACCGGCCCCACCGGCACCACCGACGGCCTCGACGACCTCGGCACCGCCGGTACCGCCGGTACCGAGGCACTGCGCGAGAGCATCGCCACCGAGCTACTGGCCGCCCGCGCCCGCACCGCCGCCCTGACCGACTGCGTCGAGGACAGCGATCTCACCGCCCAGCACTCCCCGCTGATGTCCCCGCTGGTCTGGGACCTCGCGCACATCGGCAACCAGGAGGAGCTCTGGCTGCTGCGCAACGTCGGTGGCCGCGACCCGATGCACCCGGAGATCGATCCGCTCTACGACGCCTTCCAGCACCCCCGCGCCGAGCGCCCCGCCCTGCCGTTGCTGCCGCCGGCCGAGGCCCGCGCCTACGCCCACGAGGTGCGCGGCCGGGTGCTGGACCTGCTGGCCGCCAGCCCGCTGGAGGGCGCGCCGCTGCTGGAGGCCGGGTTCGCGTTCGGGATGATCGCCCAGCACGAGCAGCAGCACGACGAGACCATGCTGATCACCCACCAGCTGCGCACCGGCGAGCCGGCCCTGGCCGCTCCCCCACCGCCGCCCGCGCCCGCCGACGCGGCCACCCTGCCCGCCGAAGTCCTCATCCCCGCAGGGCCGTTCACCATGGGAACGGACACCGAGCCGTGGGCGCTGGACAACGAGCGCCCGGCGCACACCGTCGACCTGCCGGCCTTCCTGCTGGACACCACCCCGGTCACCAACGCGGCCTACCAGCGGTTCATCGCGGACGGCGGCTACGACGACCCGCGTTGGTGGACGCCGGAGGGCTGGGAGCACCGCCGGCGCGCCGACCTGACCGCCCCGCTCTTCTGGCGCCACCTGGACGGCCAGTGGCTGCGCCGGCGCTTCGGCGCGGTCGCGCCGGTCGAGCCGGACGAGCCGGTCCTGCACGTCAGTTGGTACGAGGCGGACGCGTACGCCCGGTGGGCCGGACGACGGCTGCCGACCGAGGCCGAGTGGGAGAAGGCGGCCCGGCACGATCCGGCCACCGGCCGCTCCCGCCGCTACCCCTGGGGCGACGGGCCGCCCGGCCCGGAGCACGCCAACCTCGGCCAGCGCCATCTGCGCCCGGCCGGTGCGGGCAGCTACCCGAAGGGGCAGTCCCCGTACGGGGTACGCCAGTTGATCGGCGACGTGTGGGAGTGGACGGCCAGCGACTTCCGCTCCTACCCGGGGTTCCGGGCCTGGCCGTACCGGGAGTACTCGGAGGTGTTCTTCGGCCCCGAGTACAAGGTGCTGCGCGGCGGCTGCTTCGCGGTGGCGTCGGTGGCCTGCCGGGGCACCTTCCGCAACTGGGACTACCCGATCCGGCGGCAGATCTTCGCCGGGTTCCGCACCGCGCGCGACCTGGAGTCGGCCTGATGTGCCGTCACATCGCCTATCTGGGCGAACCGTTGACCCCCAGGGAACTTCTGGTGCACCCGCCGTACGGCCTGTACCGGCAGTCCTGGGCCCCCCGGGTCCAGCAGTACGGCACGGTCAACGCGGACGGCTTCGGCCTCGGCTGGTACGCGGACGGCGACGAAGTACCCGCCCGCTACCGCCGGACCGGTCCGATCTGGGCGGACGAGACCTTCGCCGACCTCGCCCGGGTGGTCCGCACCCGGGCGCTGCTGGCCGCCGTCCGCTCCGCCACCGAGGGCTGCGCGCCGGGCGAGGGCGCGGCCGCGCCGTTCGCCGCCGAGCGCTGGCTGTTCAGCCACAACGGCGCGGTGGCCGGCTGGCCCGGCAAGCTGGACGCCCTGGCCGCCCTGTTGCCCCCGGCCGAGCTGCTGGACCTGCAGGCGCGCACCGACTCGGCGCTGTTGTGGGCGCTCGCCCTGCACCGGCTGCGGGCCGGCGCGGGGCTCGGTGAGGCGCTGGCGGGCACGGTGGCGGACGTCGCCGCGCACACCGCCGGCCGGCTCAACCTGCTGCTCACCGACGGCACCGCGATCGCCGCGACCACCTGGGGCGACACCCTGTACCACCGCACGCTGCCGGGCCTCGGCACGGTGGTGGCCTCCGAGCCGTACGACGACGCGCCCGGCTGGACGCCCGTCCCGGACGGCTCGCTGCTGCTGGTGGACGCGCGCGGCATCGCCGTGAACCGCCTCCCCGGCCGCGACTGACCCCCACTCTCCCTTCATCTTCTGAACAGAGGAACCACCCTGTCATGGACACATTCGATCTCGTCCGACTGCTGCCCTCCGACCACTTCAGCACCGCGCTGCACCATGACGTGCGGCACGGACTGACCTCGCAGCCCAAGTGGCTGCCGCCGAAGTGGTTCTACGACGCGCGGGGCAGCGAGCTGTTCGAGGAGATCACCCGACTGCCCGAGTACTACCCGACCCGCGCGGAGCGGACCATCCTGACCGCCCGGGCCGGCGAGATCGCGGCCGCCACCGGGGCCCGCACCCTGGTCGAACTGGGCTCCGGCTCCTCCGAGAAGACCCGGCTGCTGCTGGACGCCCTGCGCGCGCTCGGCACCCTGGAGACGTACGTCCCGGTGGACGTCAGCGAGAGCGCCCTGACCGCGGCCGGCGCCGCGCTCGCCGCCGAGTACCCCGGGCTCGCGGTGCACGGCGTGCTCGCCGACTTCACCACCCGGCTCGGGCTGCCGCCGGAGGGCGGCCCGCGCCTGGTCGCCTTCCTCGGCGGCACCCTCGGCAACCTGCTGCCCCAGGAGCGCGCCGCCTTCCTGCGCGGCCTGCGCGCCACCCTCGACCCGGGCGACTTCCTGCTGCTCGGCACCGACCTGGTCAAGGACCCGGCGGTGCTGGTCGCCGCCTACGACGACGCCGCCGGGGTGACCGCCGAGTTCAACCGGAACGTGCTGAACGTGCTCAACCGCGAGCTGGGCGCCGACTTCGACCCGGAGGCCTTCGAGCACGTCGCGCTCTGGGACGCCGAGCAGGAGTGGATCGAGATGCGGCTGCGCTCGCTGCGCTCGCAGACCGTGAAGATCCCGACCCTGGACCTGCCGGTGCACTTCGCCCGGGGCGAGGAGCTGCGCACCGAGGTCTCGGCCAAGTTCCGCCGGGAACGGGTGACCCGGGAGCTGTCGGCGGCCGGGCTGCGACTGAGCCACTGGTGGACCGACCCCCGGGGCCGGTTCGGGCTCTCCCTCGCCTCGCCGGCCTGACCGGCGCACCCGGGCGGCCCAATTTGCTTGTTCACCTTACGAATTCTCAGAGCGAAACTTGAGGGTCCAGGTGTACAAGACTTAAACGAAGAGGGGTTACGATCTCGGCTACCGAGCTCAGCGTTGAGTACCAGGAGTCAGATCGTGAGCGTCACCCAGAAGCCCTCCGGGGCGGTCGAGGCCCCCGCGCCCGGCCGCCTCGGCTTCGTCGTCTTCATCACCGCGGCAGCGGCCCTCGGCGGCTTCCTCTTCGGCTACGACAGCTCCGTGATCAACGGCGCCGTCTCCGGGATCCAGGAGAAGTTCGGCGTCGGCAGCGGCGTGACCGGCCTGATCGTCTCCTCCGCGCTGCTGGGCTCGGCGGTCGGCGCCGCGTTCGCCGGACGGTTCGCCGACCGGTACGGCCGCATCAAGGTCATGAAGGCGGGCGCGCTGCTCTTCGCGATCAGCGCGGTCGGCTCGATGCTGCCGTTCTCCGCCTGGGACCTCGCCCTCTGGCGCGTCCTCGGCGGCGCGGCCATCGGCATCGCCTCGGTGATCGCCCCGACCTACATCGCCGAGGTCGCGCCGACCAAGTACCGGGGCCGGCTGGCCTCCTTCCAGCAGGCCGCCATCGTGCTCGGCATCGCGATATCCCAGCTGGTCAACTGGGTGCTGGCGCAGGCGGCCGGCGGCGACACCCGCGGCCAGCTGCTCGGGCTGGAGGCCTGGCAGTGGATGCTCGGCATCTGCGTCGTCCCGGCCGCGGTCTACTTCGTGCTCTCCTCGGTCATCCCCGAGTCCCCGCGCTACCTGATCCAGGCCGAGCGCCTGGACGACGCCCGCAAGGTGCTCGCCGAGGTCGAGGGCGAGGGAACGGACACCGACGCCCGGATCGCCGAGATCCAGTCGCTGATCGCCTCCGACCACCGCCCGCGCTTCCGCGACCTGCTCGGCGGCCGGTTCGGCCTGCTCCCCGTCGTCTGGGTCGGCATCGGCCTGTCGGTCTTCCAGCAGCTGGTCGGCATCAACGTGATCTTCTACTACTCGTCGATCCTGTGGCAGTCGGTCGGCATCGACCAGAGCAACTCGCTGCTGATCAGCTTCGTCGGCTCGGTGATCAACATCCTCGGCACCGTGATCGCGATCGTGCTGGTCGACCGGATCGGCCGCAAGCCGCTCGCCCTGATCGGCTCGGTCGGCATGGCGGTCGCGCTCGGCACCGCCGGTTGGGCCTTCTCCTCGGCCACCGGCAGCGGGGACAACCTCACCCTGCCCGACCTCCAGGGCACCGTGGCGCTGGTCGCCGCCAACGCCTTCGTGCTGTTCTTCGCGATGTCCTGGGGCGTGGTCGTCTGGGTGATGCTCGGCGAGATGTTCCCGAACCGGATCCGCGCCGCCGCCCTCTCCGTCGCCGCCTCCGCGCAGTGGATCGCGAACTGGGTGATCACCGTCTCGTTCCCGTCCATGTCGCGCTGGAACCTGTCGGCGACCTACCTGGTCTACGCCGCCTTCGCGGCGCTGTCCGTCCTCTTCGTGGCGAAGTTCATGAAGGAGACCAAGGGTGTCCGGCTGGAGGACATGGGCTGATCCGCCGCTCCTCGGCCTCCCGGCCCCCGCACCCCCGCGCGATCGGCGCGGAGGCGCGGGGGCCGCGTCGTTTCCGCGGGGCCGGGCCCGCACGGCGAAGCAGGCCCGCACGGCGAAGGGGGAAGTCCGGCGAGGCATCGCGCGACGAACGGGCGAGGCCGGGCGAGGCGTCGCGCGACGAACGGGCCGGGCGAGGCGCCGCGCGGCGGGGCGTCTCGACGGGTCAGGGCCGCTCGGCGAGCCTGGCGTAGCGCAGGGCGAGCCCGTCGAGCAGCGCCTCCAGCCCGGTCTCGAAGGCGCCCTCGTCCACCGTCCCGCGGTGCCCGGCCAGTCGGTGCGCCTCACCGAGGTGCGGATAGTCGGCCGCGTCGTAGACCTCGGCGTCCGCCGGGAAGCCGGCCGCGAAGGAGGCGAGCGCCGAGCCCGTGACGAAGTAGCGCATCAGCGCGCCGATCCTGGTGGCCTGTCCGCGGGGCCACCCGGACTCGACCAGGTGGCCGAAGACCGCGTCGGCCAGCCGCAGCGCGTTCGGCCGGCGCCCGGGGCCCTGGGCCAGGACCGGGACGATGTTGGGGTGGGCGGCCAGCGCGGCGCGGTAGGAGCGCGCCCAGTCGCGCAGCGCCTGCGGCCAGGCGCCCCCGGTGCTCCCGGTGCTCCCAGCAGCTCCCGCGTCCCCCACGGCCCCGGCGGCGGCCCCGAACATCGACAGGTCGACCTCGCCGATGACGCTGTCCACCACCGCGTCCAGCAGGTCGTCCTTGGTGGCGAAGTGGTTGTAGAGCGAGGGCCCGCTGACGGACAGCTCGGTGGCGAGCCGGCGGGTGGAGAGGGCGTCCAGCCCCTCGTCGTCGATCAGCCGCAGTGCGGCGGCGACGATGCGCTCGCGGCTGAGCAGCGGGGTGCGTGGACGGGCCATCGCGGCGGGTTCCTCCGGTTCCTCCGGTCGGGTGTGTCGGGGACCGATTCTGGCAGGCGCCCCTTCCCAGCGCGGGCCGGGCGGGGCTACAGTCGCCCCCATAAAACTTGCAGCGCTAGTTTAATCGGCCCGGACCCCGCACCGGGCCCAGGACACCGGATTCGGGAGCCGCCGTGAACCTGGAGCTGTCCGAGGAGCAGAGCGCCTTCCGTGACCTCGCCGCCTCCTTCACCGACCGCGAGATCGTCCCGTACGCCGCCGAGTGGGACCGCGCCGAGTCCGTCGACCGGGCGATCGTCGGCAAGCTGGCGAAGGTCGGCTTCCTCGGACTGACCATCCCGGAGGAGTACGGCGGCAGCGGCGGCGACCACCTCGCGTACTGCCTCGTGCTGGAGGAGCTCGGGCGCGGCGACTCGGCCGTGCGCGGGATCGTCTCGGTCTCGCTCGGTCTGGTCGGCAAGTCCGTCAACGCCTTCGGCACCGAGGAGCAGAAGCGGCACTGGCTGCCCCGGCTCACCTCCGGCGAGTCCCTCGCCTGCTTCGCGCTCACCGAGCCGGGCACCGGATCGGACGCCGCCGACCTCACCACCCGGGCCGTCCGGGACGGCGACCACTGGCTGATCAGCGGCGCCAAGACCTTCATCACCAACGGCACCTGGGCCGACGTCGCGCTGGTCTTCGCCCGCACCGGCGGCGACGGACCGCAGGAGCGCGGCCACCGGGGCATCACCGCCTTCCTGGTCCCCACCGACCTGCCCGGCTTCACCCGCACCGAGATCCACGGCAAGCTCGGCCTGCGCGGCCAGGCCACCGCCGGGCTCTCCTTCGAGGATGTCCGGGTGCCGGACACCGCCCGGCTCGGCGAGGTCGGCAAGGGCTTCACGGTGGCGATGGCCGCGCTGGCCAAGGGCCGGATGTCGGTGGCGGCCGGCTGCGTCGGCATCGCCCGGGCCTGCCTGGAGGCCGCCGTCCGCTACGCGGGCGAGCGCGAGCAGTTCGGCAAGCCGATCGCCGCGCACCAGCTCGTCCAGGAACTGCTGGCCGGCATCGCCGTGGACGTCGAGGCGGCCCGGCTGCTCACCTGGAAGGTCGCCGACCACATCGAGCGCGGCCTGCCGTTCGCCACCGAGTCCTCCGTCGCCAAGCTGTACGCCAGTGAGGCAGCCGTGCGGGCCGCCAACAACGCGCTCCAGGTCTTCGGCGGCTACGGCTTCATCGACGAGTACCCGGTCGGCAAGTACCTGCGCGACGCGCGGGTGATGACGCTCTACGAGGGCACCAGCCAGATCCACCAATTGCTCATCGGACGCGCCCTGACCGGCGTCAACGCCTTCTGAACCCGCCACGGACACCCCCGCCCCGCCACCCGACAAGGAGCCCGACGACGTGCGTCCCGTCTACTTCGCCGCCGCCCGCCGCACACCCATCGGCCGGCTGCGCGGCGCGCTCGCCACGGTCCGCCCGGACGACCTCTCGGCCACCGTGCTGCGCGCCCTGCTCGCCGATGTCCCCGCGCTCGACCCCGCCCGGATCGACGACGTCTACTGGGGCGCCGCCAACCAGGCCGGCGAGGACAACCGCAACGCCGCCCGGATGGCCGTCCTGCTGGCCGGCCTGCCGGAGACCGTCCCCGGAGCCACCGTCAACCGGCTCTGCGCCTCCGGCCTGGAGGCCGTCACCCTCGCCGCCCGGGCCATCGGCTCCGGCGAGGCGGACGTGGTGCTGGCCGGCGGCTGCGAGTCGATGACCCGCGCCCCCTTCGTCCTGCCCCGCCCGGACGAGGCGCTGCCGCACCGGATGGAGACCTTCGACACCCGGCTCGGCTGGCGGCTCACCAACCCGCGGATGGCCGAACTGCACGGCGTGCTCGGCATGGGCGAGACCGCCGAGGAGGTGGCCGCCCGGTACGGCATCGGCCGGGAGCGCCAGGACGCCTTCGCGCTGCGCAGCCACCGACGGGCCGGCGCCGCCCGCAAGGACGGGCACTTCGACGCCGAACTGGTCCCGGTCGAGCGGCCGGACGGGGTGACGGTGAGCCGGGACGAGGGCATCCGCGAGGACACCAGCCTGGCGAAGCTCGCCGGCCTCAAGCCGGTGTTCCGCGCCGGGGGCACGGTCACCGCCGGGAACGCCTCGCCGATGAACGACGGCGCGGCCGGGCTCGTCCTGGTCGGCGAGGAGGCGCTGCGCGACCTCGGGCTCCAGCCGCTCGGCCGGTACGTGGCCGGCGCCTCGGCCGGGGTGCACCCGGACGTCATGGGCATCGGCCCGGTGCCGGCCACGGCGAAGGTGCTCGCGCGGGCCGGCTGGTCGCTCGCCGATCTGGACACCGCCGAACTGAACGAGGCCTTCGCCGCCCAGGCGCTGGCCTCCGCCGACGGCCTCGGTTTCGGACCGGAGCAGGCCGAGGAGGTGGTCAACCCCAGCGGCGGGGCGATCGCGCTCGGCCACCCCCTGGGCGGCTCCGGCGCCCGCATCCTCACCACCCTGCTGCACCGGATGCGCCGTACCGGTGCCCGGCGCGGCCTGGCCACCATGTGCGTGGGTGTGGGGCAGGGAACGGCCGTGCTGGTCGAGAACGTCTGACCATCCGTGGTCCACCGCTTGTCGACCGTCGACTTGTCGACTGTCGATCCCAACCACCGAGGAGTTCACATGACGCGGTTCGCGGACAAGGTCGCCGTGGTGACCGGCGCGGCGCAGGGCATCGGGGCGGCCACCGCCCGCCGGCTGGCGGAGGAGGGCGCGGCGGTCGCCGTCGTCGACCTCACCGCCGAGCGGGCGGCCGGGACGGTCGCCGAGATCACCGCCAAGGGCGGCACCGCACGGGCGTACGGCTGCGACGTGGCCGACTACGACGCCGTGGAGGCGGTGTTCGCCCAGGTCGCGGCGGACCTCGGCGGGCTGCACATCCTGGTCAACAACGCCGGGATCACCCGGGACAACCTGTTCTTCCGGATGCCCAAGGCCGACTGGGACGCGGTGCTGACGGTCAACCTGACCAGCGCGTACAACTGCAGCCACGTGGCACAGAAGTACATGGTGGCGCAGAAGTACGGGAAGATCGTCTCGCTCAGCTCGCGCTCCGCCCTCGGCAACCGGGGCCAGGCCAACTACGCGGCCGCCAAGGCCGGCATCCAGGGCCTCACCGCGACCCTGGCGATCGAGCTGGGCCCGTTCAACATCAACGTCAACGCCGTCGCGCCCGGGTACATCGCCACCGCGATGACCGCGGCCACCGCCGAACGGGTCGGCAGCAGCGCCGAGGACCACCAGGGCGAGGTCGCCGCCCGGACGCCGCTGCGCCGGGTCGGGCAGCCGGAGGAGATCGCCTCGGTCGTCGCCTTCCTGGCCAGCGAAGAGGCCTCCTACGTCAGCGGGCAGACGCTGTACGTCAACGGCGGGGCGCGCTAGCCGCCTTCCTGACGCATCGTCACCAGGTCGTCCCAGGTGGGGAGTTACTTTCCCCTGGGACGGCCTTTACCTTTTCGCGTGGCCGAGCATGACCATGCCCTTGATCATACGACCCCACCAATTGACTATGGCATGATCATGCGGCTCTCGATGGGATGGCCGGACCGACCCGACCGAAGAAGTAGGCCAGGCGGCCCGACGCGACGCTCCCGGTGTTGCCGGTGAGCAGGTGGCCGCCCTCGTCGGCGCCCTGTTCGAGGGAGGGGCC
>NZ_JBIVVI010000043.1:0-16676 GCF_044757675.1 Kitasatospora sp. NPDC091257 | reverse complement strand
GTCGCCCTGCTGCTGCGGGAGCGGCGTCGGTAGAGTCTGGGCGTCATGGCGGGAGGGGAGGGCGCGTGCGAGTCGGGGACGTCCTGGACGGCCGGTACGAGCTGGTGGAGAAGCTCGGGCAAGGCGGGTTCGGGGTGGTGTGGCGGGCCCGGGACACCCGGATGGGGCGGCCGGTGGCGGTCAAGGTCATCGGGCACCACGGCGGTGACCGGGCGAAGGCCGCGCTGCGGTTCGTCCGGGAGGCCGGTGCGGCCGGCAACCTCTCGCACCCGCACATCGTCACGGTGCACGACCTGGGGCAGTGCGAGCTCGGCGGCGAGGAGGTCACCTACCTGGTGATGGAGCTGCTCACCGGCCGCACCCTCACCGAGGTGCTGCGGGCGGGGGTGCCGGAGCCCGCGCTCAGCCTGCGCTGGGGGCGGCAGATCGGCGGAGCGCTGGCGGCCGCGCACGACGCGGGCATGGTGCACCGGGACATCAAGCCGGACAACGTGATGATCACCGACGCCGGGCAGCTGAAGGTGCTGGACTTCGGCATCGCCCAGCTGGACACCGGCGCGGGCGGGCTGACCACCACCGGGACGATCGTCGGCAGCCCGGCGTACATGGCGCCGGAGCGCTGGACCGGCGGCCGGGTGGACGGGCGGGCCGACCTCTACGCGCTGGGCTGCGTCCTGATCGAACTCTTCACCGGGGCACGGCCGTTCGGCGGGGACTCGACGCCGGTGCTGATGTACCAGCACCTCAACGAGGCGCCGGCGCCGCTGGACCCGGCGCAGTTCGGGCTGCCGCCGCAGGTGGCCGGGCTGGTCGCGGAGCTGCTGGCGAAGGATCCGGCGGACCGGCCGGCCGACGCCCGTACGGTCGAGCGGCGGCTCGCCGAGCTGGCCGACTGGCCGGGCGGCCGGGCGGCCTCGGCGCGGCCGCCGGCGCCGACCGTGGTGGAGCGTCCGGGGCCGGTGGCGCCACCGCCGCCGAGCGCCCCGCCGGTCGTCCCCGCGCCCGCGCCTGCGCCCGCCGTGCTGCCCGCGCCTGCGCCTGCCCTGCCGCCCGCGCCCGTGCCCGCCGCGCCGCCCGCCGTCCCGTCGGTGCTGCCCCCGCTGACCACGCCGCCGGTGACGGCCACGCCGCCGGCCGAGTCCGTCCGGGCCGCACTGCGCGAGCGCCGGTCCGCCGCCTACCGGGCGGCGACGGCCGGCGAGTCGGCGATGCTGCTGCAGACGCTCGCCCGGGAGTGCGTGACGGTGCTCGGCCGGAGCGACCGGGACACCCTGTGCACCTGGCGGGACTTCGCCTGGTACCTCAGCCGGACCGGGGACCTGAACGGCGCGGTCCGGCTGTTGACCGCCCTGGTGGACGACATGCGCTCGGCGCTCGGCCCGGTCGACCCGGACACCCTCGGCGCCCGCTACCACCTGGTCTGGTGCGTCGGCGAGAGCGGTGCGCCGGTCACCGCGATCCGGCTGATGAACGAGCTGCTGCCCGACCTGCACGCCGCCTGGGGCCCGTACGACCCGCGGGTCCTGAAGGCCCGGCACGACCTCGCGCTGCACCGGGCCAACCGGGGCGACCCGCAGGGCGCGGTGCTCCAGCTGCACGGGCTGCTGCCGGACCTCGCCCGGGTGCTGGGCGAGCACCACCCGAGCACCGTGCAGGCCTGGCGGGACCTGGCCGGCTACCAGCAGCAGCTGGCCCAGGCCGGCCGCAAGGGGCCGGGGCAGCGCCGCCGCACGCCGCGGATGAGCCCGATGGAGGCGCTGGTGCTGGTGCGGCGGCTGCGGCTGTGGGACTTCGCCACCGACGAGGAGGCCCGGGCCTGCATGGACGCGCTGGACCGGGGGATCGGCCTGAAGGGCGTCGCGGACGTGGTGTTCGACGCACCGGACCACGTCTCGGACGAGGACCTGGTGGAGGAGATCTTCGGGGCCTGAGCGCCGCCGCCACGGCGCTCAGCCCGCCAGGGCCGGCGCCGGAAGGACGGCCAGGGCGTGGAGCAGGGCGCGGGCGGCGGCGTCGTTCTGCCGGAAGCCCGGGGCGTTGGTGCGCGGGCGGGCGAAGGCGGCGGCCGCGCGCAGGCTGGTGTGCGGGCCGAGGGCGGTGCGGCGGGGGTGTGGGGCGCCGCCGAGGGCCGGGTCGAGCAGCCGGCTGTCCGCGGGGGTGATGGTGACCAGGCCGGAGCGGTGGGTGTAGTCGGGGTCGGTGACCACCTCCTCGACGATCCGTCCGGTGCGGTGCAGGTCGCGCAGCACCGGGTCCAGGGTGCGGGCCAGCGCGTGCTTGGGCAGGTACGCCTCGACCAGCGCCGTGGCGGTGACCCGGTGGCCGGGCACGGTGGCGCCGCCGGCCCGCCAGGTGCCGCTCGCCTCGTCCCGTTCGATCCGCACGTCCGCGCCGAGGAAGCGCACCACCCCGGCCTCGGAGAGGGCGAGCAGCTGGCGCAGCCGGAAGCCGGGCGGGCCGGAGGCGAGGAAGCTGAAGTAGCCGAAGAACCACCCGTCCACCTCCTCGGCGATCGACCGGGCGGTGAGCCGGCCGCTCGCCATCACCCGGGGGAGCTGGCCGAACAGCGAGAGCAGGCCGAGGAAGGCGCCGAGGTCGGCGCTGTGCGCCGGGTCGGCGCGGCGGTCGGCGTCGGCGGTGACGTACCCGCGCAGGTGCGCCTGGAGCTCCTCGTCGGTGCCGAGTTCGAGCCCGGCCAGCGGGTGGTCGAGCCGTTCGAAGTCGATCCGGTCGGCCGGGTCGGGGACGGCCTCGGCGATCAGGGCGGCGAGTTCGGGGCCGTACCAGTGGTGCCGGTCGTAGCGGTGGAGGAACTCCGGCCAGGGCAGGGCGGTGCGCCCGGGGTGGGCGTGGAACAGCTCGTGGTAGTGCCCGAAGGCGATCTCCTTGGCCATCAACGGCCAGAAGTCGCGCCGCAGTTCGAGCTGTCCGCCGGTGGTGAGCACGGTGTTCACGGCGGTCTCGTCGAAGTACCGAGGGAGCGGGGCGGGCGGCCCCTGGAGCCGGTAGCCGGTCTTGGAGTGGTACGGGACGCCGCGCCGGGAGCCGAGGTGGAGCACCGGCTCGCGGCCGGACGGCAGGTAGCGCAGCGCGGGCCCGTCCCCGATCGGCTCGAAGCGGCCGCCGCGGCCCTCGGTGAGCAGCGTGACCAGGTCCACCGAGGCGAGGCCGAGGCCGCGCAGCACCACCTGCTCGCCGGGGGCGAGGGCGGCCAGTTCGGCGGTCACGTCGGCGGAGTGGGCGGGCGGGAGGTGGAAGCGGCCGTGCCGGGCGGCGAAGGCGGCGTCGGCGGCGAAGCGCGGGTGCGGGGCCGAGTCGAGGTGGCCGAGGGTGAGCACGACGTGGTCGGCGGTGAGCGTCCGGTCGGTGAGGTGGACGCTCTGCGGGCCGTCGGCCGGGCCCTCGATCCGCCGGACGGTGTCGCGGTGGACGGTGACCGCGATGTGCGCCGGCAGTTCGGCGACGGCGCGGCGGAACACCCAGCCCAGGTAGGCGCTCTGGGCCCGGCGGGTGGGGAAGTCCGCGGGCGCGAGGGTGCGCAGCTCGGCCCGGACGGCCGGGTCGGCGACCTCCCGGTAGGGCGCGAACTCCTCCTGTCGCGCGGCCCATTCGGCGAGCGAGGGGCCGGGGCGGACCGGCCCTTCGAGGGTGGAGCGCTCGTCGGTGAACATGGTGACGTCCTCGGCCATGGAGTTCATCCGCAGCAGCGGGGACTGGTCGTGGCGCCAGATCCGGCCCGCGCCCGGCGGGTACGGGTCGACCAGGTGGATCGCCAACGGGCGGTCTTCGGGCAGGAGTTCGGCCGCATTGGCGGCGATCCGCTCCAGCAGCCCGGTGCCGCGCGGGCCGGCGCCGACGATGACCAGCGCCGTCATGCCCGCACCACCTTCACGAAGGCCGCGCGGGCCCGCTGCAGCGGGGTGGGCGGCAGGCCGTCGCGGGTGGCGCCCCGGGCGAAGTGCCGTTCCACGTAGTACTGGCCGACGGACAGCAGGGTGGTGACCACCAGGTACCAGATGGTGGCGACCATCAGCATCGGGATGACCCGGTACGACTGGAGGTAGACCAGCTGCACCGAGTAGAGCAGGTCGGAGACGGCCAGCACGCTGACGATGCTGGTGCCCTTGAGCGCGCCGATCAGCATGTTCCCGGCGGTCGGCACGATCGCCCGCATCGCCTGCGGCACCACGATCCGGCGCAGCACCCGCCACCGGCCGAGCCCGAGCGCGGACGCCGCCTCCAGCTGGCCGCGGTCGACGGACAGGATGCCGCCGCGGATCACCTCGGCGGCGTACGCGGTCTCCAGCAGGGTGAGGCCGATGACGGCGGTCAGGGTGGGGCCCATCAGGTTGACGGTCCTGACCGTGACGAACTCGGGGCCGAACGGGACGCCGAGGCCGAGGGTGGGGTAGAGCGCGCCGATGTTGAAGAAGAACAGCAGCTGCACCAGCGGCGGGGTGGAGCGGAACACCCAGATGTAGACCCAGCTCAGCGTGCGCAGCACCGGGTTGGCGGACAGCCGCATGGTGGCGAGGAGGGTGCCGAGCACGAAGCCGAGGGCGAGGGTGACGGCCGTCAGCCAGAGGGTCAGGGCGAGTCCGTCGAGCACGGACCGGGCGGTGAACCAGTCGGCGACCACGCTCCACTGGAAGGCCTTGTTGCGGATCACCGAGTTGACCGCCATCGCGGCCAGCAGCAGGGCGACGGCGGCGGCGGCCCACTGGCCGGGCCTGCGGCGGGCGACGATCCGGGCCTCGGCGGCGGGCGGCGCGGCGGGGCGGTCGAGTGGGGAGGGGGCGGGCAGGACGTCCTGCGGGGTGGCCATGGCGGCGGCTCCTGGGCGGAGTGCGGGCGGGGAGATGTACGGCGGTGGTCACGTACGCGGGCGCGGCCCGTGTCCCTCAACACGGCCGGCGCATGGCACTGCACTCCGCGCCGATCGTACGCATGCGCGATCGACGGCTGTCAAGGGTGATCGGGACGGCGGAGGGCCCGGCCGGGGCGCGTCGGAAAAGCGACAGGAGATCGCAACAGTGCGGCAATGATGGATGGTTGACGTACCGATCGGCCGACTGCTCAACTTGAGGCCATGTACGCCGAGCAGCCCCTGGTCAGCCGCGACCACATCGACTTCGGTCGGGTGTGGTCCGCGGCGTGTCGCGGCTGACCCGGCAGCGGGCCGTCCGTCCGGCCTGATCTCCCGGCGGGGAGCCCTCCCTCGGTTCGCCCCGTCGCGGCCCGGATCCGTCGTCGGCGACCGGCGACGCGTCAGGCCTTCGCTGCCGCCGTCGACTTCGCACTGCGCTCCGGCCCTTCCGCACTCCGGTCCTCCCGCACTCCGGCAGTTCCCTCCCGTCCCCCCTCTTCACCGGCACGTCCACCGTCACGTGTTCGACGGCCGCCCCGCCGCGGCCGCCTCCGGCGCCCCCCGCCTTCGGCCGGGCGGCACCCCCTGCCCACCCGCAGTCCACCGGAGTCCCGCCCACCCGAAAGGTTCCGCCATGCCCGTCGAATTCCTCGGTATCGCCGCCACCGGAGACGGTTCGGAGACCACCGCCCGCACCACCGCCGCCTTCGACCGCGACTACACCCTGCGGCTGGCCCGGGCGCACGAGGACCACGGCTGGGACCGGGTGCTCTTCGCCTACGGGGCCGGCGCCCCGGAGCCGTCGGCCGCGGCGGCCTTCCTCGCCTCGCACCTGGAGCGCCTCCAGATCCTGCTGGCGCACCGGCCGAACGTCTCCTACCCGACCTTCGCGGCCAAGACCTTCGCGACCCTCGACCGGATCAGCGACGGCCGGCTGACCGTGCACTTCATCACCGGCGGCAACGACCACGAGCAGCAGCGCGAGGGCGACTTCCTGACCAAGGACCAGCGCTACGAGCGCACCCGGGAGTACATCGGCATCGTCAAGAAGGCCTGGACCAGCCGGGAGCCCTTCGACCACGAGGGCCCGCACTACCGCTTCAACGACTTCGTCTCGGACGTCTTCCCCGTGCAGCAGCCGCGCCCGGGGGTCTCCTTCGGCGGCTCCTCCGACGCGGCCTACGCGGCCGGCGGCGCCGAGGCGGACGTCTACTGCCTCTGGGGCGAGCCGCTGGCCCGCACCGCCGAGCAGATCGAGCGGGTGAAGGAGGCGGCCCGGGCGGCCGGGCGCACCGACGTGCCGCGGATCCAGGTGGCGTTCCGGCCGATCATCGCGCCGACCGAGGAGCTGGCCTGGGAGAAGGCGCACCGGACGGTGGCCGCGATCCGGGACCGTCGGGGCACCGACCGGGCGGGGACGAACCCGGCGACCGGGACGCGCGAGGCCGGGACGCGCGAGACCGCGGCACCCGAGAACGTCGGCTCCCAGCGGCTGATCGAGATCGCCGAGGCCGGCGAGCGCTACGACCGCGCCCTGTGGACCCCGACCGCCGCGGCCACCGGCGGGGCGGGCAACTCCAACGCGCTGGTCGGCACCCCGGAGACGGTCGCCCAGGCGCTGCTCGACTACTACGACCTCGGCGTGGACATCCTCTCCGCGCGCGGCTACCACCTGCTGGACGACGCGATCGACTTCGGCCGGTACGTCATCCCGATCGTCCGCGAGGAGGTCGCCAAGCGGGACGCCGCCAGGGCCGCCAAGGCCGCCAAGGCCGAGCGGGCCGAGCGCGACCGCCACCAGCTGATCGCGGTGCAGGCGTGAGCGCGGGCGCGGGCCCGGCCGACGGGTGGGAGTTCCGCCGGGTCACGATCGACGATCCGCTGGTCGAGCCGCTGCTGCGCGAGCTCACCCACGAGTACGTCACCCGGTACGGCCCCGAGGCGCACCAGGAGATGACCCGCTACCCGGCCGGGGACTTCGCCGAGCCGCACGGCGTGCTGCTGCTCCTGCTGGAGGACGGCGAACCGGTGGCCGGCGGCGCGTACAAGCGCTACGACGACCGCACCGCCGAGGTGAAGCGGATGTGGACGCACTCCGCGCACCGGCGCCGGGGCCTGGCCCGCCGGGTGCTGGCCGAGCTGGAGCGGACGGCGGCCGCGGCCGGCTACACCCGCTTCCACCTCACCACCGGCCCGCGCCAGCCCGAGGCCAGGAACCTCTACCTGGCGGCCGGCTACACCCCGCTGTTCGACGTCTCCGCCGACCCCCTGACCATCGGGCCGCTCCCCTTCGAGAAGCACCTGCCCGTTCTGACCACGACCTCCTGAAAGGCCCCCTCGTGAGAACCACCACCGTCCGCCGCCGCCTGCTCGCGACCGCCGTCCTGCTGCCGGTCCTGGTCCTGGCCGCCTGCGGTTCGGACCCGAAGATCGCGGGCGCGGCGGCGGGCGGTCCGGCCGCCACCGCCACCGAGGACCTCGTCTCCGCCCTCAGGACCTCGGAGTCCGCCGCCGCGCTGCTGCCCGAGGAGGTCCGCAGGGCCGGCACGCTGAAGTTCGGCTCGGCCTTCGGCGCGCCGCCCAGCGCGTTCTACACCGACCAGGCCGACAAGAAGCCGGCCGGGATCGACGTGGACTTCACCGACGCGGTGGCCAGGCTGCTCGGCCTGACCGTGCAGCGCGAGCAGGCCGCCTTCGAGACCATCCTGCCCGCCCTGGACAGCGGGAAGTACGACGTCGGCACCGGCAACTTCGGGGTCACCGCGGCCCGGCTGAGGACCATCGACTTCGTCACCTACATCGACGACGGCCAGGGCTTCGCGGTGAAGAAGGACAACACCGCGGTCCAGCCGGTCACCGACCTGCTCCAGCTGTGCGGACTGACCATCGGCACCGGCGCCGGCACCACCTTCGAGACCACCCTCAACAGCCGGAAGAACGTCTGCGCCGACGCCGGGAAGAAGCCGTACGAGGTCAAGGCGTTCGGCGAGAGCGGCGCCCTGCTGACCAGCCTCCAGCAGGGCCGGGTGGACATCGAGATGTCCACCATCAACGGGCTGCGCCACCAGGCCGCGCAGGAGGCCTCCGGGACCCGCTTCCTCAACGAGTTCCACCGCCTCGACGTCGGCTTCGCCCTGAAGAAGGGCTCGAAGCTCGCCCCGGCCCTCCAGGCGGCGGTCAACCAGCTGATCAAGGACGGGACGTACGAGCGGATCCTGCGCAAGTGGGGGGTCGCCGAGTCGGCGATCGAGGAATCGCGGATCAGCCCGCCCGAGCACGCCTGAGCGCCGGCCACCGAGGAGACCTCCGATGACCGTCACCACCACCGTCACCACCGTCACCACCGGGACCCGGCCGGCCCCGGCCCAGGCCCCGGCCGCCCCCGACCTCGACGCACTGGCCGGCCTGCGGACCGTCCCCGCCCGCCACCCCTGGCGCTGGGCCGCCGGGCTCGCCGCGCTGGTCGTGCTCGCCCAGTTCGCCCACGGCCTGGCCACCAACCCCGGCTGGGACTGGGCCACGTTCCGGCTCTACTTCACCGCCGACACCATCCTCCGGGCGATCGGACGGACCCTCGAACTCACCGCCTACGGCACGGTGCTGGGCTTCGTGCTGGGCACCGCGGTGGCCGCGATGCGGCTGTCCCGCAGCGCGATCCTGCGCTCCATCGCCTGGGCCTACGTGTGGGTGTTCCGCTCGATCCCGCTGATCGTCCAGCTGGTGTTCTGGTTCAACCTCTCCTACCTGTACAAGCGGTTCGGGATCGGCATCCCGTTCGGCCCGACCTTCGGCGAGGTCGAGACGGTCGGGGTGCTCAGCGCGCTCGGTGCGGCGGTGCTCGGCCTGGGGCTGCACCAGGCCGCGTTCGCCGCCGAGATCATCCGCGGCGGCATCATCGCGGTGGACGCCGGCCAGCGGGAGGCCGCCGCCGCGCTCGGCATCCCGCGCTGGCGGCAGGGCTGGCGGATCGTGCTGCCGCAGGCGATGCGCGGCATCCTCCCGGCCGCCGCCAACGAGGTGATCTCCCTGCTCAAGGGCACCTCGGTGGTCTACGTGATGGCGATCGGCGAACTCTTCTACCAGGCCCAGGTGGTCTACGGCCGCACCGGCCGGGTGGTGCCGCTGCTGATGGTCGCCACCGTCTGGTACGTGCTGCTGACCACCGCCCTCTCGATCGGCCAGTACTACGTCGAGCGCCACTTCGCCCGCGGCGCCGAGCGCACCCCGCCGCCCACCCCGTGGCAGCGCGTCCGGGCCTTCGCCCGGAGCCTGCCGGACCGCACCCGGCCCGCCGCCGCCCGTACCCCCGGAGGACAGTCGTGACCACGCTGACGAAGCCCGATCCGAACCCTCTCGGCCCGGCCCCGGCCGCCCCGATGGTGCGGGTCCGCGGCCTGCACAAGAGCTTCGGCCGGCTGGAGGTGCTGCGCGGGGTCGACCTGGACGTCCCGGCCGGCTCGGTGACCGTGGTGCTCGGCCCGTCCGGCTCCGGCAAGTCCACCCTGCTGCGGGCGATCAACCACCTGGAGAAGCTGGACCGCGGCCACGTCGCCATCGACGGCGAGCTGATCGGCTACCGCCGCTCCGGCGACCGGCTGTACGAGCTCAAGGAGCGCGAGGTGCTGCGTCAGCGCACCGGCATCGGCTTCGTGTTCCAGAACTTCAACCTGTTCCCGCACCTCACCGTGCTGGAGAACCTGGTCGAGGCGCCGGTCGCCGCGCTGCGCCGCCCGAAGGCCGGGGCCAGGGCGGCGGCGCTGGCGCTGCTGGAGCGGGTCGGGCTGGCCGACAAGGCCGCCGCCTACCCCCGGCAGCTGTCCGGCGGGCAGCAGCAGCGGGTGGCGATCGCCCGGGCGCTGGCGCTGGAGCCCAAGGTGCTGCTGTTCGACGAGCCCACCTCGGCGCTCGACCCGGAGCTGGTCGGCGAGGTGCTGGACGTCATCAAGGACCTCGCCCGCAGCGGCACCACGATGATCGTGGTCACCCACGAGATCGGCTTCGCCCGCGAGGTCGCCGACACCGTGGTCTTCATGGACGGCGGCGTGGTGGTCGAGCAGGGCCCGCCCGCCGAGGTCCTGGACCGGCCGCGACACGAGCGCACCCGGGCCTTCCTGGCCAAGGTCCTCTGACCCTCCCTTCCCCCAACACCCCTTCACCGAGCAGGAGTTCCGCCATGTCCCTACCCCGTCGCGCCCTCGTGACCGCCGCCGGCGCGCTCGCCGCCGCCCTCGCCCTGGCCGGCTGCGGCGGCTCCGCCACGGGCGCGTCGGCGGAACTCGCCCCGGCCAGGGGCAGCACCGCGCCGGACGGCACGGTGGTGAACCTCTCGCCGGACCAGAACCGGGTCACCACGCCCAAAGTCGACGCGATCGCCGCGCTGGTCCCGGAGGAGATCAGGAAGAAGGGGACGCTGACCGTCGTCGACTCGATCGGCACCACCCCGCCGCTGGACTTCTACGCCAACGACGACAGGACGATCATCGGCGTCGAGCCGGACCTCGCCTCCCTGATCGGCAACGTGCTGGGCCTCAAGGTCGAGTTCAACCCGGTCTCCTGGGAGAACATCTTCGTCGGTCTGGACAGCGGCAAGTACGACGTCGGCGTCTCCAACATCACCGTCACCGAGGCGCGCAAGGAGAAGTACGACTTCGCCACCTACCGGCTGGACGTCCTGGGCTTCGAGGCGAAGAAGGGCGGCGGCCTGAAGGTCACCGGCCCCAAGGACCTCGCGGGCAAGGCGGTCGGCGTCGCCACCGGCACCAACCAGGAGAAGCTGCTGGTCTCCTGGAGCGAGGAGAACGTCAGGAACGGGCTCAAGCCGATCGACATCAAGTACTTCCAGGGCACCGAGTACTACCTGGCGCTCGCCTCCGGCCGGATCGAGGTCTACACCGGCCCCAACCCCAGCCTGGCCTTCCACGCCGTGCAGACCGGCGAGACCGAGGTCGTCGGCACCTACTCGGGCGGCGGCGCGGACGTCCTCGGCAAGATCGCGGCGACCACCCGGAAGGACAACGGGCTGGTCAAGGCGCTGAACGGGGCGATCGACGAACTGATCCGCAACGGCACGTACGGGCAGGTGCTCAAGCGCTGGGGCCTGGACAACGAGGCGGTGCCGAACTCGGAGATCAACCCGCCCGGGCTGCCCAGGCCCAAGCCGTAGGAGGGCGGCCCGGGGACGTTCACCCGTTCGTTCCCGCCCGCCGCTATGGTGACCCCCTCCCGACGGCGAATGCCGGGCGGGCGCGGTCGAGTTGGGGGAGGGCATGGAGAAGGGCGAGGTGCTCGGCGGTCGCTTCCGGCTGGAGCAGAAGCTGGGCAGGGGCGGGTTCGGCGTGGTCTGGCGGGCCACCGACACGACCATCGACCGGGAGGTCGCGGTCAAGGTGCTGCTCGCCGAGCACGCCACCGACCGGGAGGCGGTCAGCCGGTTCGTCCGCGAGGCCCGGACGGCCGGCGGCCTCAACAATCCGCACATCGTGACCGTGTACGACTACGGGTGGACGGAGACCGGCTCCGGGAAGATCCCGTACCTGGTGATGGAGCTGGTCCGCGGCCGGGCGCTGTCCGAGGTGCTCAAGGACGGCCGGCCGGACCACAAGCAGGCGCTGCGCTGGATACGGCACGTGTGCAAGGCGCTGGACGCCGCGCACCGCTCGGGGATCGTCCACCGGGACATCAAGCCCGAGAACGTGATGATCGCGCAGGACGGGGAGCGGGCCAAGGTCCTGGACTTCGGCATCGCCCGACTGGTCACCCAGACCGTCCGGCTCACCTCCACCGGCAACGTGGTCGGCACCGTCCCGTACCTGGCGCCCGAGTGCTGGTCCGGCGGCGTGGTGGACGGCCGGGCCGACCTCTACGCGCTCGGCATCATGCTGTACGAGGTCTGCACCGGCGCGCGCCCGTTCCGCGCCGCCTCGGCCGCCGAGTACATGTACCGGCACCTGGAGGAGGTCCCGTCCCGGGTCCGCAGCAAGGACCCCGCGCTGGGCGCGCTGATCGCCGAACTGCTCGCCAAGCGGCCCGAGCAGCGGCCCGCCGGAGCCGCCGAGGTGCTGGAGCGGCTGCGCGTCGTCCGGCCCGGGATGCTGCGCCCGGACGACCCCAGCCCGGAGCAGCTGCGCCGGCGGGCCGACCGGGCCTGGCGGCACGGCGAGGCCGGCGAGTCGGCGGAGGCGGTCGAGATCCTCACCGCGCTCGTGCCCGACTTCGCCCGGATCTGCGGACCGGACGACCCGCGCACCCTGCGCACCTGCCACGACCTGGCCCTCTGGCTGGCCCGGGACGGCAGCCCGGGCGCCGCCGTCGCGCTGCTGGACGAGCTGGCCCAGGTGCCCGGCGCCACCCCGGAGGCCCGGGCGGACGCGCGGCGCGACCTCGCGCACTGGCAGCGGGAGGCCGCCCGGCTCGGCCCGGGCCGGCCGCGGGCGCTGAGCCTGGGGGTGCTGCTCGGCGGCGCGCCGGGCGACTGAGGCGTCCCGCGCGGCCCGGGCGGGAACCGGGAGGATTTCGCCCATCGGGACGGTCTGGTCCGCGACCCGGACGCGTTGGTATACCTCGTTGCCGGACACGGGAGCGGCGTCCGCGCCGCCCCGGTGAGCTGCGACGAAAGGCTGGTGACGGATCGATGAAGCTCCTGCGCGTCGGACCCGCGGGCGCCGAGCGCCCGGTCGTCCTGGGCGAGGACGGTACCGCGTACGACCTCTCGGGGCGGGCCCGCGACCTCGACGGGGCCTTCCTGGCCGGGCTGGACCCGGCCGCGCTGGCCCGGGAGGCGGCCTCCGGCCTCCTGCCGGTGGTGGACCTCGACGGCCTGCGGGTGGGCGCACCGGTGGCCCGGCCGGGCAAGGTGGTCGGCATCGGGCTCAACTACCGCGACCACGCGGCCGAGGCCGGGGCCGCGATCCCGGCCGAGCCGGTGATCTTCCTCAAGCCGAGCTCCACCGTGGTCGGCCCGTACGACGAGGTGCTGGTGCCGCGCGGCGGCGAGAAGACCGACTACGAGGCCGAACTGGCCGTCGTGATCGGCCGCACCGCCCGCTACCTGGACTCGCACGCCGAGGCGGCCGGGGTGATCGCCGGCTACACGATCGCCAACGACGTCACCGAGCGGGCCTTCCAGTTCGAGCGCGGCGGCCAGTGGGACAAGGGCAAGTCGGCGGAGACCTTCACCCCGCTCGGGCCCTGGCTGGTCACCGCCGACGAGGTGGCCGACCCGCAGGCGCTGACCCTGCGGCTCTGGGTCAACGGCGAGCAGCGGCAGCACGGCAGCACCGCGGAGATGGTCTTCCCGGTGCTCGAACTGGTCCGCTACGCGAGCCGGTTCATGGTGCTGGAGCCCGGCGACGTGATCATCACCGGCACCCCGGCCGGGGTCACCCTGGGCCGCCCCGGCACGCCGTTCCTCGCCCCGGGCGACGTGGTCGAGATCGAGATCGACGGGCTCGGCCGCCAGCGCCAGGTGCTCGGCAAGGCCTAGGGCACGCTCTGACGGCCGAGGCCGCCCCGACCCTTGGCACGGGGGTCGGGAGGGCCGCCGCGACCCGCGGTCGCGAAGTCGTGCGGCCCTGAAGTCCTGCGGCCCTGGAGCGGAGAGGGCGTCCGGCCCCGGAACCGCGAGCTACGAAGCGCCGCCCAGGACCGCCCGCAGCCGCTCCGCCCGCTGCGGCCGCGGCCCCTCCAGCGCGAGCACCCCCGCCAGCACCTCGGCCGTCTGCGGGTCGTGCAGCGCCGTCGCCGCGGCCATCGCGGTGAACTGGTCCACCAGCCAGTCGCGCAGCTCCGTCACCGGCAGCGCGCGCCCCTCGTCCAGCCAGCTCAGCGACGCGCCCTCGACCACCGCGATCCACGAGCGCACCAGCAGCGTCAGCCGCGGCCCGGCCTCCCGCACGCCCAGGTGCCGCAGCGTGCGCCGCAGCGCCGCCCGCCGGACGTCGTCCACGATCGCCGAGGTGCGGGCCGTCTCCACCACCGAACCGCCGCGCAGCAGCGCCGAGTAGCCCGCGTCGTGCTCGGCCACGAAGGCGAAGTAGCCGTCCAGCACCGCCGACAGCTGCTCGGACGGCGTCCCGCGCAGCGGCACCGCGAAGCGGCTGGTCAGCTCGTCCGCCGCGGTGCGCAGCGCGGCCTCGTACAACTGCTGCTTGCCGCCCGCGAAGTAGCGGTACACCAGTGGGCGGGAGGCCTCGGCGGCCTCGGCGACGTCGTCGAGGCTCACCTCCTCGGGTGGCCGGGAGGCGAACAGCTCCAGGGCGACCGCGATCAGCTGCTCGCGTCGCTGCTGGACCGGCAGCCGTCGGTAGCCGGTGCGGCGCGGACGCGGCTCGGACGCGGCCGGGACGGGCGCCTGACCTGCCGAGGTGGGGCTGGCTTCCATGGCGGCCAAGCGTAATGGGCGTCGGGCCGATCCGATCCTGTCGCGCCGAACGGATTTTCGCAGGCGAACCCCACTCGCAAAGGGGTTGCAAAGCGGCCGCGCCACGAAATGATGTCGGAATGCGTGAAGAACTGATCACCGCCGACGGCGCCACCCCTCGCCGCATCGCCGACGACCACGTCCGCGAACTGGCCGAGCTCGACCCGCTGACCGCGGTGTACCTCGGCCTCAACCTCGATGACGACCGGCTGCCCGACCTCTCCCCGGCCGGCCCCGAGGCCCTGGCCGACCTCGCCCGCCGCACCCTGGCGAAGCTCGACGAGGCCGAGCGGGCCGGCGCGGCCGAGGACGAGGCCGAGCGCCGCTGCGCCCGGCTGCTGCGCGAGCGGCTGTCCGCCGAACTCGCCGTCCACGAGGCCGGGGAGAGTTTCCGCTCGCTGCGCAACCTCGGCTCCCCGGTGCACGACCTGCGGGAGTCCTTCACCCTGATGGGGACCGACACCGAGGCCGAGTGGCAGGTGGTCGGCCGCCGCATGGCGAGGATCCCGGTGGCGTTCGAGCAGTACCGGCGGACGCTGGCCGAGGGCGTCGAGCGCGGCCTGCTGTCCGGCCCGCGCCAGGTGACCACGGTGCTCGGGCAGTTCGCCGAGTGGCTGGGCGAGGACACGCCGGCCGACGAGCGGGTGCCCGGTGCCTGGTTCGGCCAGTTCGTCCAGGGGGCGCCGGAGGCTCTGCGGCCCGAGCTGTCGAAGCACGCGGTGGCCGCCGCCGAGGCGCTGGCCGAGCTGCGCGACTGGCTGCGCGACGTGTACGGCCCGGCCGCGGCCGGTGCTCCGGACACCGCGGGCCGGGAGCGCTACGTCCGCTGGGTGCGCTACTGGACCGGTGCCGACCTGGACCTGGACGAGGCCTACGCCTGGGCGTGGAGCGAGTTCCACGACCTGCTGGCGCAGATGGAGGTCGAGGCCGAGAAGGTCCTGCCGGGCGCGGGCCCGCTGGCGGCGATGCAGTGGCTGGAGACCGACGGCCCGGCCATCGAGGGCGCCGAGGCCACCCGGGAGTACCTCCAGGGCCTGATGGACCAGGCCGTCCGGGACCTCCAGGGCACCCACTTCGACCTGGCCGAGCCGGTGACCCGGGTCGAGTCGAGGATCGCCCCGGCCGGCAGCGCCGCCGCGCCGTACTACACCGCGCCCTCGCTGGACTTCAGCCGCCCCGGGCGGACCTGGCTGCCGCTGGTCGGCCGGGACCGCTTCCCGGTCTGGGACCTGGTCTCCACCTGGTACCACGAGGGCGTGCCGGGCCACCACCTCCAGCTCGCGCAGTGGAACTACGTCGCCGACCGGCTCTCCACCTACCAGGTGAGCCTCGGCGGGGTGAGCGCCAACCTGGAGGGCTGGGCGCTGTACGCCGAGCGCCTGATGGACGAGCTCGGCTACCTGACCGACCCGGGCCACCGCCTGGGCTACCTCAACGCGCAGATGATGCGCGCGCTGCGGGTCATCGTCGACATCGGCATGCACGTGGGCCTGGACTTCCCGGCGGACTCCCCGTACAAGCCGGGCGAGCCGGTCGCCCCGGAGAACGCCCGGGAGTTCTTCGGCCTGTACTGCGGCCTGTCCGCCGACTTCCTGGACAGCGAGCTGGTCCGCTACCTGGGTCTGCCCGGCCAGGCGATCGGCTACAAGCTCGGCGAGCGCGCCTGGCTGCGCGGACGGGCGGCGGCGAAGGCGGCGCACGAGGCGCGCGG
Source organism: Kitasatospora sp. NPDC091257 (assembly GCF_044757675.1). Lineage (NCBI taxonomy): Bacteria > Bacillati > Actinomycetota > Actinomycetes > Kitasatosporales > Streptomycetaceae > Kitasatospora > Kitasatospora sp. NPDC091257. Next base: position 680 of record NZ_JBIVVI010000043.1, on the reverse strand, counting down.
CGAGGAGTTCGACCTCAAGGCCTGGCACATGGCGGCGCTCTCGCAGGGCTCGCTGGGCCTGGACGACCTGGTCGAGGAGCTCTCGGCGCTCTGACGGCCGTGCTCCGTCGAGCGCGCGTCGGGCACGGCGCGGCGCCGGCGGTGGCCGCGGGGCCGGGAACCGGGCCCCCGGGACTCGGTCCGGAGTCCCGGGGGCCTGGTTCTTTTGTCCCCCAAGTCCGATTTGGTGAGGTTTTTCCTTGCCATCCGTCCGGAGCGGAGTTTGGCTGGAAGGCGACTGCGTGACCTCTCCGCCCCACTCCGGAAGGCTCGATCAGTGACTTCGCAAACCGTCACCGGTCATGAGGACGCGGATCGCCGCCGCTGGTGGGCGCTGGCCGTCATCGCCACCGCCCAGCTCATGATCGTGCTCGACATCACCATCGTGAACATCGCACTGCCGTCCGCCCAGCGGGACCTGGGCATCTCGGACGCCGACCGGCAGTGGGTGATCACCGCCTACACGCTCGCCTTCGGCGGTCTGCTGCTGCTCGGCGGCCGGCTGGGCGACCTCTTCGGCCGCAAGCGCGTCTTCACCGTCGGTCTGCTGGGCTTCGCCCTCGCCTCCGCCCTCGGCGGCGCGGCGGTCGGCCCGGCCATGCTCTTCGGCGCCCGTGCCCTGCAGGGGGCGTTCGGCGCCC
>NZ_JBIVVI010000042.1:0-16692 GCF_044757675.1 Kitasatospora sp. NPDC091257 | reverse complement strand
GCCACTACGGCACGCTGTCCTTCGACATCGCCCGCATGATCGACGAGAACCCGGAGCTCGGCCGGCCGATCCACGAGGACGGTCCGGACGTCTGGCCGCCGGTCGGACGGCGGCGTGACGGGAGGCCGTCACGGTTCGCTCTGCGGGAGCCCGGGGACCCTCCTCCCACGCGGAACGAGCCGGGGATCTACCGGGTGCGCGGTTGGGCGCCGCGATCGGGTGAGCCCGGCCGGGCCCCGCCCTGGTGCCGCGGCCGGGCGGGGCGGGGCTGCGGACAGCGCCGGCGGCGCCGACAGCACGGACCGCTCTCACCGACCGCCGTCAACGGCAGGACCATCACGACCACCGCGGACGGCTGCTCGCCCACCACGTCGGCGGCCGGCGCCCCGCGGTGGCTCCCGCCCGGCTGATCGATCCCGCTACCGGGAACGGCCCGCGCAGCACGGAGAAACCCCTCCAAGCGCGAAGCCCCCAGGCCGAGTGCCGCCGCGAGCTGCTGGACCGAACGGCGATGCGGTCGGCGCACCCGGCCCCGCTCGATGTCGCTGATCGTCCTCACACTGACCTGGGAACGCCGGGCGAGTTCCTCGTGCGTGAGCCCCGCCGCACGACGAAGCGCCCTCAGCATCCCCCCGAATGCCGTATTCCCTTGCTGCGCCTTCGACACGTCACCCCCTGACATCCACGCCCCCTCGTACTGAACGCGCGCTTCCACACCTGACGTGTGGGAGCGCTCCCACGCCGGGGAGCGTAGCAGTCCTCACCTGCCGGGTCGGTCGCGACACTCAGCGGGAGCCCGGCGAAGAACAACGGGATTTGATGGCCCTTCAGGCTGGTCCCGTCAGGCCGAGACCCGCACCGTCAGCTCGGCCGGAAGGGTCACCTGGCGACGCGGCCGACCGGGTTCGGCGATCTCTTCGAGCAACAGCTGAACCATCAACCTCCCCATCGCCTCGATGGGTTGGCGCACACTGGTGAGCGGCGGCTCGGTGCTCCGGGCGACCACGGAATCGTCGAAGCCGACGACCGCCACCTGTCCCGGCACGCGCCGCCCCGCCTCGCGCAGCGCCCGGATCGCGCCCACGGCCATCAGATCAGAGGCGCAGAACACGGCGTCGAGGGCTGGTGCTCCGGCCAGGAGTTCGCGCATCGCCGCGTAGCCGCCCGCCTCGGTGAAGTCCCCGTGGGCGACGAGTACTTCCTCCAGGGGGAGGCCGGCCTCCGTGAGCGCCTCCCGGTACCCCGCCAGGCGTGCTCCGGCCGCCTCCATGTCGAGCGGCCCCGTGATGGTGGCCACCCTGGTGCTGCCGCGCGCGACCAGGTGCCGGACGGCCGCCCGGGCCCCGCCCGCGTTGTCGGCGTGGACGTAGCTCAGCGGTTCCCGCTCGGAACGGCGACCGCCCAGCACGGTCGGCATCTCCAGCCATTCGAGCAGGTCGGGCAACGGGTCGTCCTGACGCACCGAGACCAGGAGCACGCCGTCGACCCGACGCGCGGTGAGGTAGCGCGTCAGACGCTCGCGCTCGTCCTCGTTGCGGACCAGGGCCAGCAGCAACTGCAGGTCGGTCGCGGCGAGTTCGTCGGAGATCCCGGTGATGACGTCCGAGAAGTACGGTTCCGACCTCAGCCGCTCCGCGCTTTCCGGGACGACCAGGGCGATGACATCGGTCCGCGAGGTCACCAGGGACCGTGCCGCCTGGTTGGGGACGTAGCCGAGCTCGGCGATGGCGCGCTCCACGGCCCCCCTCGCCTCGGTGCTCACCTTGGGCGAACCGTTGATGACCCGGGACACCGTCCCCCGGCTGACTCCGGCGCGAGCCGCCACGTCTTCCACCGTCGGTCGCGCGCCGGACCGGGCGGTTCCGGGACCCGGCCGTTCAGTTCGGGGCATGATCACACTCCGGCGTGGCTCACCGGGCGATCGTCCGGAACGGGGCGACGGAAGTGATCCACGAGGTCGACTGTTCGGGAGACGTGCTCGCGCACGCTCGGGGGCGGCCATCGTACACGGCGTGAGAGCGCTCCCACCGGCTGCCGCCGGCCGTTCGCCCACCCCGCCACCCGGGACCCGGGACCCGCCGACCCGGCGCCCGCCGTCCGGTCGGGACTGCTCCCGACCGGACGGCGAGACCTGCGGTCAGAGCGGCAGGCCCTGCCAGCCGCCGAAACCGGTGGCCGAGGTGCCCGCACGGACGTAGACGCGGCCGTCCGTGCCGATGGCGAACACGTAGAGGACATCGCCGCTGCCGACGATCGCGGTCGGGTAGTCGAGGACGGTGCCGCCGAGGTCCTGCCAGGCGCCGTAGCCGGAGTTCGGGGCGGTCTGGGCGGTGGTGCTCACGCCGCCACCGCCGTTGCGCTCGAACAGGACGACCTGTCCGCGGAGAGTGGCCATCGCCGGCTCGCCCACGCCCGCGTGGCCGCCGAGGTTGACCGGGGACTGGCTCCACGAACTGCCGAGCTGGGTCTGGTAGCTGACCAGCATCGCGCCGGTGCCGGCCTCGCGGTAGGCGAGTTCGATCCGCCCGTCCTGGTCGAGCGCGGCCTTGGGCGGGCTCGCCGGGCGGGCGTTCGGGATCGCGACCGGGCCGTTGATGGCGTCGTTCGGGGCGGTCTGCCACCAGTTGAGGACCTCGGCGCGGGTGCTGGCGAAGACCTCGATCCTCCCGGCACCGTTGCGGATCGCGGTGACCGGGTCCTGGATGTCGGTGCCGCGCAGGTCCTCCCAGGTGGTCGTCCAGGCACCGTTCGGGGTGGTCTGCCGGATCGAGCTGAGGCCGCCGCCGCCGTTCTTGATGAAGAGTTCCAACCGGCCGTCCTGGGAGGAGACCACCGCGGGCACGCCGACCTGGTCCACGTTGTTGAGCCCGGCGTTGGGGTTGCCGAGGTCGGCCCAGCTGTTCCGCCACACGCCGTTGGGCGTGGTCTGCGGCACGGAGACGATGTGATGGTCGGTCAGGCGGCGGGCGAAGACCTCCATCCGGCCGTCGGCGTTGGTGCCGACCACGATGCCCGGCGCCAGCCGCCCGCCCGGGTCGGCGAACCGTGCCGGGCCGCCCCAACTGCCGTCCGACTGGCGCCAGTAGGTGTAGAGGGAGCCCGCCCGGACGACGAAGACCTGCGGCCGGCCGTCCTGGTTCAGACCGGCCCAGGAGGTGCCCCGCGACCAGCGGTAGTACATCCGGGAGAACCAGGCGGTCTCGTAGCTCCCCGAGTGGTCGTGGCTGGCGTACTCGGAGACGATCACGCCCTTGGTGTCGACCGTCGCCGGGTCCAGGTTCACCGGGCAGTCGCTGATGTTGTAGTCCCGGTAGTTCACCTGGATCAGCGAGCCGCCGTACTGACTCGCCGCCACGCCTGCGAACTTCGCGGCGGAGATGTGGTCCGAGTGGTCGCCCTTGTAGCGGGTGTCCGGGAGTTCGTCCTGAGCCCGGAGCACGGTCGGCCGGTACGTCACCATGATCTGCCGCAGCACCTCGACGACGTCCGCCGCCGTGTAGGTCGACGGCCCGGACATCGGGCTGCCCTTCGGGACGACCGTGGTGTCGGTGCCGCCGTTCAGCACATCGGCGAGCCCGGCGTCGTGCAGGTTGAGGAAGATCAGGTGCACCGACCGGTCCCTGAGCATGTACCGCTCGACCTGCTTGCCCGCGACCGTCCACGCCTCGACGATCCAGTGCCCGATCTCGTCGGTCGACGGGTCGGTGTCACCGACCCCGGCCATCCGGGAGTAGGCGTTGACGGCGCCCATCTGGCGGTTCCAGGTGCGCAGCGGATCGCCGGCGGGGTCCCCGCAGCCCGAACACGGGTCACCGGTGATGTTCCCCGCGGTGACGAACACCGTGACGGACGGCGTGCCGTTGGCGATCGCGTTGGACAGGTCCGGGTTCATGAACAGGATGTCGTCGTCCTCGTGGGCGACGACCTGCATGAACAGCGGCTCGGAGCCGGCGGTCAGAGCCGCGCCCGTACTCGTGGCCGCAGCGGCGCGGGTCGCGGTCCCCTTGGCCAGGACGGGTGCGGCGAGGGCAGTGACTGCGAGGGAGGCGAGGAGTCGCCGTCGTCCGATTGCCATGTGATTTCCCCTAATTCGAGGTCGGCAGGTAATCACGCCAGGAGGTAATTGGCGGATTGTCGAGCAGGAAATGCTCGAGACGGTATATCGCAAATCCGGCGGGTGGGCAACAGTCGACTGACGTACGATCAGGCCAAGCTGTCCGCTTCTCGCCCATCCGGTTCGGTCCCGGACGAATCCGCTCCTCCGTCGAACCGTGCGCCACCGGCGGATCATGCCTGGTGGCGCGGTTTCTGCAGGAACTTCCCCATGCTTTCCGCCTGGTGTTCCACATGGCGGACTCCGAGCCGGGAGTGATTGCATCGTGGGGTGGCGGACGAGCTCCGAGAGTTCTCGCCGCTTTATCGGATTTCCTCGTCCGGGAAAGAGGGCGCCGCCATTATCCGTCGCCTGGACCGCGCGGAAAGAGGTTTTCCGTACCCAGCGAAAGGACTCCTGTGTACGTCGCCCACCGCCCGCCGCGGAGCCGCCTGTCCGCCATGGCGGCAGCCGCTGTCGTCGTCGGCGCGTTCGCCGGCCTGCCGCCCACCGCCCCCGCGCACGCGACCACCGGCTGCGGGCCGCTGGCTGCCGCGCCGGCGTCCGGCACGAGCGCACCCCGTCCCACGTCCTCGACCTGGACCGGGAGTTGGGGCACCGCCATGAGCCTGGCCGGACCACCCGCGTCCTCGGGCGTGACGGGCCGGCAGACGCTGCGCATGGTCATCCACACCAGCATCGGCGGCAGCTCCGCCCGGATCCGCCTGGCGAACACCTTCAGCCCGGACCCGGTGACCATCGGGCACGTCACCATCGCGGCCCAGGACGGGACCGCGGCCCGGAACGGGAGTCCGGCCACGGCAACCGCCACGCCCGTCACCCTGACGTTCGGCGGATCCGGCCGGGCCGTCATCCCGCCCGGCGGCGAGATCTACAGCGACCCCACCGCCTTCCCGGTCGCCGCGGACGGGAACCTGCTGGTCAGCCTCTGGCTCCCCGACGGGATCACCACCGCGCCCTACCACCCCTACACGCTCACCACCTCCTACACCTCCGCTCCCGGCGACGGCGCCGACCACAGCCAGGACACCGACGGCGCCAACCTCCCCGCCAGGTACGACTACTGGGCCTACCTCAGCGGTCTGGACGTCACAGCCGCCGGCAGCGACGGGACGGTCGTCGCCCTCGGCGACTCGCAGGTGGACGGCGGGCACACCTACCAGGACTCCAACACCCGTTGGACCGACGACTACGGGCGCGCCCTCAGGGCCCAGCCGACGCCCAAGGGCATCGTCAACAAGGGCATCTCCGGCAACCGGATCCTCGCCGACGGGACGGGAGGACGCGCCGGGTTCGGCCAGAGCGCGCTCAACCGCTTCGACCGGGACGTGCTCTCCCAGACCGGGGTGCGGAGCGTCGTGCTGTACGAGGGCATCAACGACATCACGATGGACGACGCCTCCGACACCGCGATCGAGTCGGGGATCCGGCAGTTGGCCTCGCGCGCGCACGCGGCCGGGCTCCGCTTCACCGTGGCCACCATCCCCGCCTTCCAGGGCTACGGCGACTACACCGCCGCCCGGGACCAGGTGCGCCGATGCGTGAACAGCTGGATCCGCACGACGACGGAGATCGACGGCTTCCACGACTTCGACGAGGCGACCCGCGACCCGATCAACCCGAGCGCCGCGTTCGCCGGCTACGTCTCCTCCGACCGCCTGCACTTCACCACCAACGGGAACGCGGCCCTCGCCGACGTCCTCGCCCCGCGGCCCGCCCCGGCCAGGCCCTCCCACACCTTCTCCCAGACGACGGCCGGAGCCTTCCACGGCAAGGGCACCGGCGACCTCGTCGCCCGCGACGACTCGGACGGGCACCTGTACGAGTGGGCGGGCCTGGGGGACGGGTCCTTCGCCGCCAGGACCGACCTGACCGCCGGCTGGGGCGCGTTCTCCGAGACGGTCGCCGGTGACTTCCGCGGCACCGGCCACGCCGACCTCATCGCCCGGGAGGATTCGACGGGCACCCTGTACCTGTGGGCCGGCAACGGGGACGGCACCTTCGCCGCCCGCGTCCGCGTCACCGATGGCTGGGGCCCGTTCTCCGAGACGGTCGCCGGTGACTTCCGCGGCACCGGCCACGCCGACCTCATCGCCCGCAACGACACCTACGGCGTCCTCGACACATGGATCAACACGGGCGGAGCCTCCTTCACACGCCCCTTCCGGCTCACCGACGGCTGGTGAACACCGGATCAGGACGACGCGCGACCTCCCGCTGACCGCGCGGATCGCCCCTCGCAGGGTTGTGAGGGGCGATCCGCGCGTACGAACACGATGCGACCGGTGGACGACGGCGCCTTTGAGTACCGCGCCTGACCGGGGCGAGACACGGTGACGTGTGCCGACGGCTTCGATGAATCGCTCCGTGCCGCCGAATGCCTCGTAGGTGCCGAGCGGGCCGCTGACTGTGTCGTGTGCGGGATCCCCGCCCCGGCGAACCCGCGGAGCGGGGCGTAGCGCCCCACGACCGCCGCAGTGGTGGCACAGCGGACGCCGGGGCACCGGATCGCGTCGACAACTGCGGGCGTGACGCTGCTGGGGCGGCCGGGAAACGCAGGCCAGTAGGTGGGCGCTTGCGGCCTGTCCTGGCAAACCGCAACGAGCCTGTCCGACTCGGTGTCGCGGTTGCCGCCTTCTCCAAGACCGGAGCGTTCATGTGCGTTCCCCTGCTTCAGCGTGGGAGACGACGCCACCGCCGGCGACACAAGCCGGATGGCTTCCATCGAGCTGTGGGCCAAGCACAACCAGTCCCGGGGCCGCACCGGGCCGCTGCTCGTCCACGGCACGCCGAGCGGCGTCCGCGACCAGACGCTGCACCTGGTGTTCACCCCCACCGAGACCTTCCGCTTCGGGCTGTACTCCGACGACCTGGACACCGCCCAGGCCTACCCGGACCTGGAGTGGCACCACTGGGCCGCGGTGTACAAGAACGCCACCCGCGAACAGATCCTCTACCGCGACGGCATCGAGGTCGGCCACCACACCGCCGACGCCCCGTACACCGGCAACGGGCCGCTGGTGATCGGCGGCCTGTCGTTCGGCAACGCGTACCTGGACGGCCGGATCGACGAGATCCGGGTCTTCGACCGGGTCCGCACCCAGCGGGAGATCGCCGCCGAGCGCGACCGGCGGCTGTCCGGCCGGGAGCCGGGCCTGCTGGGCTACTGGACCGTCGACACGCCGGGCAGCCCGCCGTCCCCGATCAAGGGCTACCAGGTGGTGGCCCGGGTCGGCGGCCGGGTGGTGAAGTCGGCGGAGCGGTTCCCGTGCAACGAGTGGGCGCACCTGGCCGCCGCCTTCACCCAGTCCTGGGCGCTGCGGATGGACAACGCGGTGGGCCTGTCGGTCGAGTCGCAGGACTCACTGGACCTGCTGGAGGACCTGACCGTCGAGGCCTTCGTCCGGATCGACCGGATCGGTACCCCGATGGGCCTGGTCGCCAAGGGGACGGTCGTCGACGGCGGGCAGGCCGGCGTCCCGTACCAGTTCGGCGTCCTGGCCGACGGCCGACTGGAGTTCGCGTTCGCCGAGGCCGACGGCAAGGCCGTCCGCTTCGCCTCGACCCAGGCCCTGACGCCCGGCGCCGTGCAGAAGGTGAGCGTGGTGCGCGAGCGCCGCCAGCCCGCGCCCGCGGCCGCCGGCAGCACCCAGCCGCCCGCGCCGGACCAGCCCGAGCAGTACATCCGGTTCTTCATCGGCAACACCCTGGTCGGCAACCACCTGTACAGCGGGCCCGGTGCGCAGACCAACACCAGCGAACTGGAGATCGGCCGCGGCCTGACCGGCGTCCTGAGCGAGGTGCGGATCTGGAACGCCGTGCGGGCGGCCGGCCAGGTCGGACTGCCCGTCACCCCGCGCGAGAAGGGCCTGCTGGCCCGCTGGGCCTTCGACGAGAACGCCGGCAACGTCGCCTTCGACCACTCGGGTTCCTTCCCGGCCAAGCTGCGCGGCGCCCGCTGGACCCGCGACCCCGACTCGGCGGCCAGCCCGCTGCGGCTGTACCGCAACGGCGAACCGCTGGCCGAGGGCTCCGTCACCGCGCAGGACTCCGCGCCCTGGGGCGAGGCCCAACTCACCCTGGGCGCCCGGCTGGAGGGCGGCAAGCCCGCCGACCCGTTCACCGGGACGCTGGAGGAGATACGGATCTGGCGCACCGTCCGGACCGCGGAGCAGATCTCCGACAACCTGTTCTCCCGGCTGCGCGGCGACAAGCAGCACCTGCTCGGCTACTGGCCGTTCGACCGCGACTCCACCGAGCCCGGCACCACCTCGGTGCGGGACGAGGGCCTGCGCGGCAACAGCCTGGGCTTCTCCGCCAAGCGGCCCCGGATCCTGCTCTCCACCGCCCCGATCTCCACCGACACCGCCCAGGTCCGCTCGGCCCTCGCCGACGTCCGCACCCCGTTCCACGACAGCATCGGCGGCGGCCCCGGCGCGAGCGAGTACGCCGACCTGCAGTACGACGCCAAGGGCGAGGCGCTGGGCGTGCTCAAGCGCTGCTACGGCTTCGTCCGGGACGGCCGCTGGCACCTGGTCACCGGCTACAAGGTCGGCGATCTGATCACCGAATGGGTCGGCCAGGCCCAGTTCGACCCGCAGCTGGTCGGCTACGTCGAGGGCGCCCTTCCGGTGCCCTCGGAGAACCTGGTCGACGGGGCCGGCGACCACACCGGGGCCTCCTCGGTGGAGTTCACCGAGGCCGAGGAGGTGGTGCAGAGCCTGTCCTCCAGCAAGTCCCGGAGCACGGACGCCGCCTTCAACTTCTCGTTCGACTTCGCGACCGACGTCGACACCATGACCGTCACCGCCCCGCTCGGCGTCGGCATCGCCAAGCCGCTGTTCTCGGGGCAGACCAAGATCGGCATCAACGGCAGCCTGGAGATCTCCAACACCTGGAGCTCCGAAACCCAGGTCAGCCAGGGCACCAACACCGCCCGCAAGACCCGGCTGGCGCTCACCGGCTACCCCGAGGACCCGGCCAAGCTCCTCAACCCGGCCGTCGGCCGCCGCTACGTGCCCGCCAACACCGGCATGGCACTGGTGCAGTCCCAGACCGCCGACGTCTTCGCGCTGTGCCTGGCACACACCGGCGCGCTGATCGCCTACCGGATGATGCCCAACCCGGACATCCCGCTGGACTGGAACATCATTCACTTCCCGATCAACCCCCGCTACACCAAGCAGGGCACCCTGGACGGCGCGGTCGGCTTCGACGAGCGCGGCAAGGTCACCGACCCCGACTGCCCGACCGCCACCGGGTACGGCGAGTACAGCTACTTCAAGCCCAAGGACGCCTACGCGCTCAAGCGCCGCATCACCCGCGACCAGCAGCGGCTGCAGGCCTACTACCAGTCGATCTCCACCGAGGCCGACCAGCGCGGCGCGAACGACCCGGCCGAGGCCCAGGCCCGCGCGGTGCTGCGCTCGATGGGCATGGACGTCGCGCCCCGCGACGACAGCCGCCCCGGCGGCCCGAACGCGACGGCCGACGGCTTCTCCCACCGCGACCTGGTCAACACCTACGTCTGGACCGCCCAGGGCGGCTTCTTCGCCGAGACCACCGAGGCGACCGACGCCGTCACCGAAACCACCGCCGGCTCGTACACCTTCCACGGCTCGGCCGGCGGCTACATGGATTTCGCCTTCAGCCTCATCGACCTCGGCTGGGGGCTGCACATGGACGCCTCGGTGGGCGGCGGCTTCAGCACCACCCGCGCCAAGGGCAGGGACGCCTCCCGCTCCTTCGGCCTCGACGTCCAGTGCGCGCCCTCCGGCGACCTGCAACGCCGCGGCACCGACGGCAAGTTGGTGTACGACGCGGCGGGCCGGCCGGTACTGGTGCCGGGCAAGGTGGACGCCTACCGCTTCCTCACCTTCTACCTCGGCGAGACCAGCGCCAACTTCGACGACTTCTACCGCAAGGTCGTCGACCCGATCTGGCTGCAGGGCAGCGGCGCCCCCGACGCCGCCGCGCTGCGACAGGCCCGGCAGAGCTCCGCCAAGCCCCCGTGCTGGCGGATCCTGCACCGGGTCACCTACGTCAGCCGGGTGCTCCCGCCCGTCCCGCCGCCCGGGGCACCGCCGCTGGAGCAGGCGATGCGCGCCGAGAACATCGACAGCGACTACGAGCTGATCCGGCGCCTGGAACCGTACGTCCGCCCGGCCGCCACCAGCACCGGCGCGCTGTCCGCCGCCACCCGGAAGGTGCTCGCCGCCGAACTGCCCGAACTCCTGCCGCACGCCGTCGAGATCATCGACTACCTCGGCCGGTACTTCGGCCTCGACGACTGACCCCCGCCCGGCCCTCCGGTTCCCCGGAGGGCCGGACTGTCGTCGGTCACCAGCCCGGACGGCGATCACCCGTGAGGTATCGACGACCGTGAGAGCCAAGGAAGCCCGGGCGGACGAATCGCCCGAGGGCATGGCGAGTTGAGGGATACGCCATCGGTTCGGGCGCCCTTTCAGGCGAAAACAACACCCGTCGCGCCGATTCCGGGACATCGGCGCGGCGGTTCAGCGGTGCTCGGGGTTCTCGAAGTCGAAGCGGCAGCCGGCGTCCCACTCGGAGCGCTGGTTGCCGTGGGCGGGGATGCCGCGGGCGTCCTTGAGCATGCGGGCGAGGTGGAGCTGGTTCCAGGTCATGAACGTGGTGTTGCGGTTGGTGAAGTCGTTCTGCGGGCCGCCGGATCCGGGGTCGAGGTAGGAGGGGCCGGGGCCGGCCTCGCCGACCCAGCCGGCGTCGGCCTGGGGCGGGATGGTGTAGCCGAGGTGCTGGAGGCTGTAGAGGACGTTCATCGCGCAGTGCTTGGCGCCGTCCTCGTTGCCGGTGATCAGACAGCCGCCGACCCGGCCGTAGTAGGCGTACTGGCCCTCGGAGTTGAGGATCGACGAACAGGCGTAGAGCCGCTCGATGACCTTCTTCATCACGGAGGAGTTGTCGCCCAGCCACACGGGCCCGGCCAGCGTGAGGATGTCGGCGGCCATCACCTGGGAGTAGATCACCGGCCACTCGTCGGTTTCCCAGCCGTGCTCGGTCATGTCCGGCCAGACGCCCGTGGCGATGTCGATGTCCACCGCCCGCAGGACGTCGACCGCGACGCCCTGGCGTTCCAGGATGCCGGTGCTGACGTCGATCAGGCCCTGGGTGTGGCTGCGCTCCGGGGAGCGCTTGAGCGTGCAGTTGATCACCAGGGCGCGCAGGTCGGCGTACGACGTCGGCGTGTCCGGCACGGGGTCCTCCCTCGGTCCGTCGGGGAGGCCGGTCGGGTCGCGGACTCCCGGCACAGCTCACCAGGTCGGCGGGGTGGACGCGCGCGCGGTTGGGCCGGTCGCCTGACGACACGCCGCCTGGCCCCCGGCCAAGCGGCCGGCGTCCCCGCAGCGGGCCCCGGAGGGCGGCTCAGGACCGGGCGGCGCGGCGGATGATGAGCATGTCCTGGGTGTGGCCGATGGCGAAGCCGCCGGCGGGGAGGGCGAAGTGGTCCTGGACGTAGGCGGTCAGGGCCGCGCGGGAGGGGCGGGGGTCGAGGGTGGCCACGTCGGCGACGTTGACCATGAACTCGGCGACGTCCACCGCCTCGGCCAGATGGGGCGTGCGGTAGTGGAGGTCGAGGGTTTCGAGGGCGTAGCCGTGCTCGGGGTGCCGCTCGCGCAGGCGGTCGGCGAGCGGGCGGAGGTCGTAGCGGACGCCGGTGAAGTGCGCGGCCATCCGCATGCAGGGGCTCTCCGGGTTCTGCAGCACGACCAGGAGGGTGCCGCCGGGGGCCGTCCAGTCCAGGGCGCGGTTGACGGTGCCGAGCCAGTCCGCCTCGGGCACGTAGTAGAGCACGTGGGAGAGGTGGACGAGGTCGGCCCGCTCGAGCGGGTCGGCCCGGTCGAGCGGGTCCGGGAGGACCAGGGCGTCGGGGCAGGCCACGGCGAGCTTCTCGCGCATCGCGGCGCTGGGTTCCACCGCGATCGTGCGGTCGAAGGAGCGGCTCAGGTAGGCGGTGGTGCGGCCGTCGCCGGCGCCGAGATCGAGCAGGACCCGGCGGTGCGGCAGGGCGGCCACGATCTCGCCCAGCCGGTCGTGGGTGATCGGCTTCTCGTCCGTTCCGGCGAGGAACAGTTCGAACGCCCGGCGGTAGTCGGCGCCCGTCACGTCCAGCACCCGGACCGGGTCCTCGTCCTTCGTCCTCGTCTCCACCGGCCGGCCTCCCCTGTTGACGTTGTGTCGGGTCGCGTCATGGGACCCCGGGAACGCGGCGCGGTGGTGCAGGGACGTTCCTGCCCGCGTGTCGGCCAGGCCCTTCGGCACCCGGGGACCCGCCGTTTAATCGGTGGCCCGGGCTCGGCGGCGGCTCCTACAGTGTCGGCCGGATCAAGAACGCCCAGGGAGCAGGACATGCGTGTGCACTACCCCCGGACGCCGCATCTGCCCTGGTCACCGGGCGCCGCGGCGGACGACGTACGGGCCGGGGACCTGTCCGCGCTGGCCGGCGCCGAGGTCGTCGTCACCGAGAAGCTCGACGGCGAGAACACCACGCTCTACCGCGACGGCCTGCACGCCCGCTCGCTGGACTCCGCCCACCACCCCTCCCGCGCCTGGGTGAAGGGCCTTCAGGGCCGGATCGCCCCGCGCGTCCCGGAGGGCTGGCGGATCTGCGGCGAGAACCTGTTCGCCCGGCATTCGATCCCGTACACCGATCTGGAGAGCTGGTTCTACGGCTTCTCGGTCTGGACGGGCGGCGAATGCGACGGCAGGAACGGCGGCCGCGACGACGGCCAGGACCATTGCCTGGACTGGGACGACACCGTCCGCTTCCTGCGCCGCCTCGGCATCCCCGTCCCGCGGGTGCTGTGGCGCGGCCGCTACGACGAACGGGCCCTGCGCGCCCTGCGGTTGGACCTCGACCGGCAGGAGGGGTACGTGGTGCGGACGGTCCGGGGCTTCTCCCGGGCCGAGTTCGGCGAGCGGGTCGCCAAGTGGGTCCGCCCGCGGCACGTGCGCACCGACACCCACTGGATGCACGCCGCCGTGGTGGAGAACGGGCTCGGCCCGGGTGCCGCGCTCTGGGCCGTGCGCTCCGGTGCGCTGCCCGAACCGACCGCCCTCGCGGCCGCCCTGAACCTTCCCGAACTCACCTGCCCGCCCGAGGAGTTGGCCGAGGTGTCGGCCCGGCTGGACGAACTGGGCCGGAGCGGGGACGCCCGGCTGGCCGGTGTGCTCGCCACCGCGCTGCGCACCGCCCGCCGGCAGTCGCTGGCGCCGCGGCTGGCCGGGCCGCTCGGCCTGCCGCTGGCCCGGCGGGTCGCCGACCTGGTCGGGCTGCACCCGGCCCTCCAGCAGCCGTACCCGGACGGGGAGCGCCGAGCCGGGCTGGTCCGGCTCTCGGCCGCCGCCGACCTCGGGGTGCTGCACACCGTCGCCGCGACCGCCGCCCCCGGACGGGTCGAGCGCGAGCAGGTCGCCTGGTCCGCGCTGCACGCCGAGGACGCCGGGCTGCTCGACGGGGCGCCGCTCGCCCGGTTGCGGGCCGGGCTGCGCGAGGCGCTGGCCGGTCTGGACCGCGACGCCGCCGACCGCTGCTGGGCCCAGGCCCGCGAGGCGTACGCCCTCGGCCGGATCGCCACCGCCGAGGAGGCCGTGGCGGCCACCTGGCGCTGGCGCGACGGCCGCTTCCCCCGGCTGGTCCACCTGTGCGGCCCCTCCGGCAGCGGCAAGAGCAGCTTCGCCGCCGGGCTCACCGGCGTGACCGCCCGGATCGCACTGGACGACCTGCGCGCCGCGCGGGGCTCGCGCGCCGACCAGCGCGACAACGCCGAGGTGCTGCGCGAGGGACTGGCCCGCCTGGACGCCGCCCTGTGCACTCCGGGCGACGGCAAGGCGGCCACCGCGGTCTGGGACGCCACCTCGCTCAACCGCCAGCAGCGCTCCCACGTCCACGCCGTCGCCCAGCGCCGCGACGCCCTGATCACCCAGGTGGTCCTGGCGGTCGGCGCGGAGGAGCTGGTGCGCCGCAACGCCGTCCGCCCGCACCCCGTGCCCGAAGCGGTGCTCACCGCGCAGCTGCACCGCTTCGGACCGCCCTACCCCGGCCAGGCGCACCGCACCTGGTACGTGGGCCCCGGTGGCATCGTGGAGGACACGGCGGGCACCCTCGACGAGGAGGAGGAGTGATGCGCCCCATCGAACAGGTCTGCCAGCGGATCCGCTGGGACGCCCGCTTCGACCCGGCCCGGTTCACGCTGGGCGTGCGCCAGCGCGACGACCGCACCGAGCGCGTCCCGCTGGAGGCCTTCGCCGCCTCGGGTGAGATCCCCTGGCACCGGGTGCACTGGGTCGAGGCCGACGGCGTACGGGTCTGGGACCGCGCCTCGGGCGTGGACCTGCTCGACTCCACCGAGGCCGGGCGCCGCACCGACCCGCCCCTGCTGCCCTCACCCTTCTTCACCGCGACCGTCCCGCACGCCTGGCATCCGGGCGGCGGCTGGCGGCCCGCCGGGGCCGGACCAAACACCCAGGTGGCCACCGGCGTCCCGGCGGCCACGGACGTCCCGGCGACCACCGGCCTGCGCGTGGTCACCTGGAACACCCTGTGGGACCGCTACGACGCCGACCGGATCGCCACCGCCCGCCGCAGGCCCCTGCTGCTCGCCGCCCTGGAGGCCGCCGACGCCGACGTCATCGCCCTCCAGGAGGTCGAGCCCGCCCTGGTCGCCCTGCTGCTGGCGGCCCCCTGGATCCGCGCCGGGTACACCCTGGGCGCCGACCCGCTCGGGCCGGACGTCGACGACCACGGCCTGCTGCTGCTCAGCCGGCTGCCGGTGGCCGCGGCCGGGCGGCACGCGCTGGGCCCGCACAAGGCCGTCGCCGCCCTCTCGGTACGGACCGGCGGCGCGCCGCTGACCGTCGCCGCCGTCCACCTCAGCAGCGACCACTCGCCGGACGGCGCCGCCCGCCGCCAGGTCGAACTCTCCCGACTGGCCGAGGGGTTGGCCGGCGTCGAGGGCGAACTGCTGCTGCTCGGGGACTTCAACGACGGCCGCTCCGGCCCGGCCGGCCCGGCCGCCGCGCTCGGCCTGCGGGACGCCTGGACCCAGGTGCACGGACCGGCCGACGACACCCCCACCTTCGACCCGACGGCCAACCCGCTCGCCGCGGTCTCCTCGCTGACCGGCCGCCCGGGCCGCCTGGACCGCGTCCTGCACCGCGCCGACGGCACCCGCGCCACCGCGGCCGTCCTGCTCGGCGACCGTCCGGCCGGGGACGGGCTCCTCCCCTCCGACCACTACGGCGTGGCCGTGGACCTCGCGCTCGACGGCGAGGACCCGGACAACGGCCCGTGGGACGTCCTCGACGCCGCACCCACCGCCCGCACCGCCGTCGCCTGGCTGCCGCCCGAGGAGCTGTGGCCGCCGATCCAGCGCCTGCGCGAGGCCTACGACCCGCAGCTGCGCCGCTGGCCCCCGCACGTCAACCTGCTGTTCGGCTTCGTCCCGGAGTCCGAGTTCGACCGCGCCCTGCCGCTGCTCGGTGCGGCCGCCGCCGAGACGGCACCGTTCACCGCGCGGCTGGAGGGCGTGCACACCTTCGGGCACCGCGAGGACGCCACCGTCTGGCTGGACCCGGCCGCCGGCTCCCCCGCGCCCTGGGCGGCGCTGCGGCACGCGCTGGAGCGGCGCTTCCCGCGTTGCCGCGGCCGGGCGGAGGGCTTCACCCCGCACCTGACCCTCGGGCGCAGCGACGACCCCCAGCCGGTGGCCGCCGACTGCGCGGCCCGGCTCCCCGGGGCCTCGGCCCGGGTCGGCGAGCTGGTGGTGCTCTCCCGCCGGGGCGCCGAGCCGATGCGGCCGCGCGCGGTGGTCTCGCTGGGGACGGGCGTGGTGCGGCCGGTGCCCGAGCAGCCGATCGCCTCGCCGTCCCCGGAGTCGCCTCAACGCACCTCCACCGCCCGGGCGTTGGCCCGGCGCATCGCGGCGGCCCTGCCCGAGGGCGTGGTGCACACCGTCGGCTCCCGGCGGCTCGGCTGCCAGCTGGACGGGGCCGACCTGGACCTGGTGGCGGCGCTGCCCGGCCCCGCCGATCTGCCCTCCGTCCACGCCCGGGTGGCGGCCGCGCTGCCGGGGGCCCGCGGGCTGCGCGAGGTACGCGGCGCCCGGGTGCCGGGGCTGCGGCTGACCGCCGACGGCCTGGCGGTGGACCTCGTGGTGGTCTTCACCGGCGATCTCGACCCGGCCCGGGCCGTCGACCGCCGTGCGGAGCTGGGTGGGGCCGAGGCCGTCGCGCTGAGCGCGGTCACGGACGCCGAGGCGATACTGACGGCACTCGGCGACCGGCACGCCCGCTTCGTCCGGCTGGCCCGCCAGGTCAAGGCCTGGGCCCGGGCGCGCGGCCTGGACTCCGCGCCGTTCGGCCAACTCCCCTCGCTCGCCTGGTCGGTGCTGGCCGCCCGGACGGTCCTGGAGGCGACCGGCAGTCCCGAGGAGGAGCTCTTCCGGCGCTTCACCGAGACCTGGGCGGGCTGGGACTGTGTGGCCGCGGCGGCGGAAACGATTCGGCGAGAAGACATGGCGATACCCCCACACAGATGAAAC
>NZ_JBIVVI010000041.1:2368-16797 GCF_044757675.1 Kitasatospora sp. NPDC091257 | reverse complement strand
CCGATCTCCCTCGGCTCAGGTCGACACCCACCCGGCCACCGGCCCGGCTCCGGGTGTCGACCGTTTTTCTCGGCCGCCCGCCCCACCGAGGCGGCACCGCGGCACACCGGACCGACGACGCCCGGCGCGACCTGTCGAATCGTCAGATCCCGGTCCGGCGCGAGGAGATCACCCGCCGCCCGGGCCGCACCACGCCGCCACCAGCACCACTCACCGCCACCGCCACCGCCACCGCCACCGCCACCGCCACCGCCACCGAAGGAACGGAAACCGATCACGAGATGTCAACCGCGCAGGCGATCCCCCTCCGCCGCATCGAGGGGTTCCGCAACTTCTGGCTCTCCCGCGCCGTTTCCGGCCTCGGGTCCGCCATCACCACCGTGGCGCTCCCCGTCCTGGTCTTCCAGGAGAGCGGGTCGCCGCTGCTGGTCTCCCTGGTCGCGGCCGCCGGAACGCTGCCCTACCTGGCCTTCGGCCTGATCGCGGGCGCCGTCGCGGACCGCGTGGACCGCCGCACCCTGATGATCGCCACCGACTGGCTCAACGCCCTCTGCCTCGCCACCGTGCCCCTGGCCTGGGCCCTGGGGGCGCTGACGGCATGGCACGTCATGCTGGTGGCGTTCCTGTCCGCCGGCCTCGCCCTGTTCTTCGACGCGGGCGTCTACGGCTTCGTCCCCGACATCGTCGGGAAGGAGGGCCTGACCCAGGCCAACAGCGCCCTCTACGGGGCGGAGACCGTCGTCCGGATCGTCGGCAACGCCGTGGCGGGCGGCCTCATCGCGCTGTTCCGCCCGGCCGGCACGCTCGCCCTCGACGCCCTGAGCTTCGCCGTGTCGGCGCTGTTCATCAGGGCGGTCGTCAACGTCGCGCCGCGGACCGCCACCCCGGGCACCGAGCGACCGGGCTTCAAGGAATCCATAGGCCAGGGGCTGCGGTTCCTGGCGGGCCACCCCACGCTGCGGATCATGACCGTGGTCGGCACCCTCCAGTCGTTCTCCGGCGGCGCCATCGTCGGCCAGCTGGTCGTCTTCGCCGACCGCGCGCTGGGCATCCACGGCTCCGACGGACGGATCGGCCTGCTCTACATGGCCTGGAGCGCCGGCGGCATCGGCGGCTCCCTGCTGCTGCCCCGGCTGCGGCGGCGCTTCGAGGCCTTCCCGCTGCTCCTCGGCGTGCTGCCGGTCGGGGCGCTGCTCGGCCTCGTCGTCGTCCTCACCTCCAACTGGCTGGTCGCGCTGGTGGCCCTGGCCGTGTGGGGAACGGCGTACCTCGTCGTCCTGGTGAACACGATGACCTACTCCCAGGAGGTGACGCCGCCCGAGCTCCAGGGCCGCGTCAACACCACCCGCCGGATGCTGTCCTCGGGCCTGGGCGTCCCGCTCGGCGCACTGGTGGCCAGCAGCATCACCGTCTCCGTCGGCATCCAGGCCGGGATGGCCACGGCGGTGGCCTCGATCGCGCTCGCGGCCGCGATCGTCTGGACGGTCCGGCTGCGCCGGGCGTTCGGCCCGGCCACCCGGGCCTGAGAGCCGGTCCGAACGACGGGCAGGGCCCGTACCGCGCCCGCTCTGTCGGGCGGCTGCGGCACGGGCCCGCGGACCGGACCGTCCCGGGCTCAGCGGCCGGGCGGCTTCCCCTCGAAGCGTCGGCCTATCCAGCCGAAGAAGGCGTCGGCGACCCTGCCGAGTTCCGGCTCGGGCATCACCGTGAAGCCGCCGTGAGCGGTGCTCCACTCGTTGAGGACCGGACCGGAGTCCGTCATCAGCCAGTCCACGCAGATCCACTCGGCCCGCAGGTCGCGGGCGATGCGGGCGCACTGGTCCGCGACCTGGTCGTGGTCCCGGTTCACCTCCACGGACCCGCCCTGGCTGACGCTCGCCAGGTAGCCGCCGGGGCGGGGGCGGCGGGTCAGCGAGGAGACGACCTCGCCGTCGGCCATGAAGACGCGCATGTCGCCGGAGTGCGGGATCAGCGGCTGCACCAGGTACCCGCCGACGGCCTGGGCGACGAGGTCGATCACCGCGCCGAGCTGCTGCTCGGAGTCGACCCGCAGCACGCCGTAACCGCCGGTCAGTTCACGGGGCTTGACGATGTAGGGGCCGTCGCCGAGCCCGCGCCGCACCTCCCCGAGCACCCGCCGGGCGTACCTGCCGGGCGGCACGGCGACGGTGTCCGCGGTCCGGATGCCCAGGCCGGCGGCGTGCTGGAGCTGCGCGAGCTTGTCGCGCTCCAGGTAGTCGGGGCCGGTGTACGAGCGGTTGAGCAGGACGGAGTCGCTCGCCTCGATGGTGCGGTAGACGGCCCGCAGCGCCTGGAGGCCCTGCGGGTCGGTGGCCATGTCCTCGACGATGAAGCACTGCCGCCGCTCCAGCAGGTCCTCGTCGCCGTGGCGCAGGACCGGCCTGCCACCCACGCAGGACGGCACCAGTTCGGTGGCGCTGATCACCCGGAAGTCGAGGCCGCGGGGCCGGGAGAGCGCCGAGTAGCGCCGGGTGATGCCCCGTTCGAACGCCTCGACCCCCGCGGGGTCGAGGTCCTCGGACTGGTAGATCCAGGTGATCACGGGATTCATCATGGGACGCGGCATGATGCGCTCTCCTCGCGCTGTGGTGTCCGGTGGTCGGCGTGGAACGGATGCCCGGAGCGGGGGCCTCAGGACGTCCGGGACTCGGGCAGCCGGGACCAGAGGAAGTAGTAGTCCTCGCGGCCCTCGCCGCATCCGAAGGCGCCGACGACCTCCAGGCCGGCCTTCCCGACCATCTCCGTGAAGTCCTCCGGGGCGGAGAACCGGTGGTTCTCCTGGATGAGGACCGAGCCGCCGGGCCGCAGCCGCTCGGCCGCCGCGTCGTAGAAGGCACCGTGGATGGCCCAGTCGGTGTCCTTCCAGATCAGCGGCGAGTGGGAACGCTGGTAGTCCGAGGCGGCCGCGTCCTGGTTGACGTGCGGCGGGTTGCCGACCATCAGGTCCCAGCGGAGGTCCGCCGGCACGTCGTCGAAGCCGTCGGAGAGGTGGAAGCGGGCGCGGCCGCGCAGACCGTTCTCGGCGATGGTCCGCTCGACCGCGTCCCCGGCGGCGGGGTTCACGTCGCCCAGGTCGACCGAATCGCACAGGCCGGCCGCCAGCAGGGAGAAACCGATGAACCCGGGGCCGGCGCACCACTCGAAGACCGATCCGACCCGGCCGAACCGGGACCGGACGAACGGCTCGTACGCCCGGCCGAAGGTGTTGCCGCCGCCGTCGAGTTCGGCCGTGTAGGACACGGACACCGGGCCGTAGTCGGCACGCGAGTAGGTCGTCATGTCGTCCTCCTGGGGAGAGTCGCGGGGGTCAGCGGAGCGCGAACGCCACGTTCGACAGGGCTCCGTGGCCGTGGATGCTGACCACGCCGTCCCGGTCGGGCGGGAGGTAGCGCACCATGCAGCCGGCGGCCCGCCCGTCGAACAGGAAGGGGCTGAAGACCGGCACCACCTCGGCCTGGTGGCTGCCGGATCCGTCCGGACCGGCGAACTCCATCCGGTACGGCACGGGTTCCACCCACTCCTGGACGATGTGGTCCCGCGCCGCGGCGGCCGCGGTCACCGCCGCCCGCCAGGCCCGCGGCGGGCACGAACGGCCCACCAGGACGCGCTGCCCGCTCATCCCGACGGCGGGCTTCAGCACGAACTCCTCCTGGCGCTCCAGGAGCAGTTCCGGGAGCGGCACGGTCCGGCCGTGCCGCTCGACGGGCCGGTCCCCGACCACGCGGGTCCACGGCAGGTAGCGCTCGACGGTCCGCCGGTCCCGGTCCGTCATCCACGGCCGCCCCTCGGACACCCAGCCGAGCACCTTCTTGTTGGCGATCAGGTACGCGGTCTGGCTCGCGATCAACCGCACGCCGGCGTCCAGGGCCGTCCGCACCGGCCCGAGGTCGATGCCGTGGCCGAGCCATTCGAGGATCGTGAAGTGGCGCAGTCCGAGCCGGTAGCGAGGTTCTCCCGGCAGCCCGAGTCCGTCGAGCAGGTCCTCCGGCTCGAACGTCTCGGCCGCCAGGCCGCGGCGGCGCAGCGACTCCTCCTGGATCTCGAAGTAGCGGCTGGGGGGACCGCCGAAGTCCCGGAGCGTGCCGACGATCGCGACCGCGGGCTCGACGCCCAGGGCCCGGACGGCGTGCACGAAGAGCTCGTCGCGCACCGCGAGCGGATCGACCGCGTCGAAGGGCATCCGCTCCGGGCCGCCGAACGCCGCCACCCACGCGGCGGTGTGCAGTGCCGTGTCCACCACCCCGCCGATGCCGGAGCCGATGTTGAACTCCAGGAATTTGGGGCCGGAGGCGCCCACCATGACGTCGGGCCGGGCGATGCAGGTGGCGTAGTCCTCCTCGGCCGGGCCGTCCATGACGAGGGGGTACATCCGCTCGTCGGCACCGAGCGCGGCGATCCGGCCGGCCGCCGTCGGAGCGCGCTCCAGCAGCGTGCGGCGCAGCAGCGCCAGCAGGTCCGCGGTGGCGGTGAACAGCTCGTCGTAGGAGGAACGCGGCAGCATGACGGGCCGCAGGGACGACGCGACCGGCACCACCCGGGCGTACTCGCCGTCCTCCACCCGGGCCAGTTCCCGCTGGACGGCGGGCAGTTCGAGCCGGTTGTCGAGCGGCGGCGGTGCGGTGCCGTACCACGGGGCGGTCATCTGCGGGCCCTTCCGGCGGGCCCGCGCGCCGCGCCGGCGAGGAATTCGTCGAGGTCCACCTCGCGCACCCCCGCCACTCCCGGGGACTTGGCGGAGTAGTCGAGCCGGGGGGCGCGCCGCGCGTCGCGGAAGTAGACCGCCTCCAGGGTCCCGTCCGCCCTCTCGGCCAGGACCGGATTGGCGACCAGGTAGTCCCGCACCTCCGGCGTGTCGGCGCGGACCTGCAGCCAGAGCCGCTTGGCGCCGAAGTGGTTGGGCGGCGGCAGCACACTGGTGCCGAACCGCCGCTTCCACTGGTAGGTGCCCTTGCTGACGAAGGGTTCGGTGCCCTGGAAGTCGAGGCGGCGCACGCCGTGGCGGGCGCACCAGTCGATGAGGAAGTGGTAGATCGCCTTGAAGGCGCCGCTGTCGTAGTGCTCCCGCGCGCCGTCGACCACGCCCAGCAGGCGCAGGGTCATCGTCCCCGATGCCCGGTCCCAGTGGCAGAGCGCTCCGCCGATCGGTTCGCCGTCCTGCCGCAGGACGAACATCCGGCCGCCGCGGAAGAGGCACTCGTAGGAGACGTCCTTGGTCTCGGTGCGCTCCCGGTCCCCGTGGCGCTGGAACATGGTGGGGCGGTAGAGCCGGTCGTAGAAGTGGTCGAACCACGCCGGGTCCCGGCTGAGCCCCCAGGTCCAGGCGTGGTCGCGCAGGTCGTGCTTGAACTGCTGGCGCTCGCGCTTGGAGATGCGCTGCCGGACGGTGTCGGGGTCCGCGTCGAAGTCGATCACGAAGTGCACCCGCATCGGCACGATGAGGGAGGCCTCGCGCGGCAGCGCGCGGGCCCGCTCGGCGCTCGTACCGACGATGACGATGTCCGCGTCGGGCAGCCGGGCGGGGTCCCGGAGGGCGGCTCCGGTGAGCCGGCCGGTCCGGCGCCGGACGCCGTGGACGTCGGCGTCGCGTCGGAGCTCGGTGAACTCCAGGGTGTACGCGAGGCCTTCGGCGAGGCCCGCGTAGCTCACCGACAGTCCCCCGGCCTCCGAGCGGACGGCCGGGAAGCCGGCCCCGTCCCGGGTGTCCCAGGCGGTCCGTGCGGTGGTCAGGACCCGGTTGCCGCTGTTGCGCCAGTGGTAACCGGTGTGCATGCGCAGCCGCTGGTGCGGCGTGGCGCGCGGGGGCGGGACGGCAGGGACCACGGGGCTATCACCTCGGCGGGTCGTCGGTGGCGAGCGGGGCGGCGGTGGCGAGCGGGGCGGTCGCGGAGCGGTGTGGTCGCGGAGCGGGGCCCCGCGCGAGCGGTCAGGCGGAGGGCGTGGCGTCCAGCACCACGCGCCGCAGGTCCTCGGCGGTGCTCACCGGGTGCAGGTCCCGGACGGTGAGGTGGCCGTAGTCCGTCGCCGAGTAGCTGCCGGAGCCGTGCACGAGGATGTCGGTCTCGGGCACCAGCCCCCGGTCGACGGCGTTGAGCAGGCCCGTCATCGCCATCACCAGGGACCACTCGCGCAGCGCGGTGGGGTTCGCGGGCAGCCGCACGCCGGCCTCCCCGAGCAGCGAGCGCACCTGCCCGTAGCGGCCGAGGCACTCCGCGAGCGAGACGACGATGCCGCCGCCGCCCTGGGTGCGGATGAGTTCGTTCATCCGGGGCGAGGTGGGCGGGTTGCGGGTGTAGAAGGTCGGGTCGAGGGTCTCCCGCGGATCGAAGGTCTGCGCGGGGTACCGCGGGTCGGCGCTCTGCGTGAACAGTCCCGTCCCCGCGTCGTAGGAGTACGCCGGGAGGTTCCCGGTGTCGGTGGAGCCCTCGTTGTACAGGCTGAGCACCATGTCGGGAGCGCCCAGGTGCTGCACCAGGAAGTAGTGCGGCGGCAGGGTCCGGGAGCGGACGTCCGCGGGGAGCCGGCTGCGGCCGTGGGCGTGGCCGAGCAGCCCGTAGGCGCTGGAGACCGAGTGCACGTGCAGCCGGGCCTCGCCGGGCGCCGAGGGGAACAGGTCGGCCTCGGCCAGCGCCCTGACCACGTCCGCCGCCAGGTAGTTCTCCAGCTGGAGGGTGTACCAGAGGTTGGTCTCGCACTCCTTCTCCAGAGCGCTCCGGTGTTCGTCGACCAGCCCGAGGGCGATGGCCTTCACGGTGCCGGGATCCTCGCCCCCGTACACCGCGATCGGGTTGCGCGCCCGCAGCCCGGGGTCGGTGAACAGCTCGGAGCTGCGCAGCTTGGCCACCGCCCCCTCGGGGACCACCGTGATGACGTTGAGCCGGTCGGCGTCCACCAGACCGGTCCGGACGGCCCGGAGCACCGCGTCGCGCATGGCGATGGCCTTGTTGGCGGAGGAGGGCGTGACGATGGTGACCCGCCGGCCGGTGTCCTGGACGAAGCGGACCGCCCTGGCCACGATGACCAGCGAGGCGAAGGTCTTGGTCGTCATGGTGGCCGGGTTGCGCGTGAGGTCGAGCAGCGCGAGGTTCCGGCCCCGGTACGACGGCATGGCCTCGTGGCCGAGGCCGGAGACCGCGAGGTACTCGCGCATGGCCTCGGTGAGTTCGGGCAGTTCGACGCCCGGCGTGAAACCTTCGGCGTCGGCCTTCTCCGGGCCGCCCAGGAGGTCCCGCAGGACTGAACGGATCTCTTCGTAGTACCGGACGAGAGCGTTGTCGAGAATCACTTTTCCTGCCTCTTTCCACCGGAGATCGAATCCGCCCGCGCGCCTGCACGGTCGTGCTCGCGCAGGTCGGTGACGGCCGTCAGGGAAACCGAGAAAGTGGGCCGCGACCCTGGTCATGACGAAAGACAAACCCAGTGCA
Organism: Kitasatospora sp. NPDC091257; assembly: GCF_044757675.1. NCBI lineage: Bacteria > Bacillati > Actinomycetota > Actinomycetes > Kitasatosporales > Streptomycetaceae > Kitasatospora > Kitasatospora sp. NPDC091257. The sequence goes on along the minus strand of NZ_JBIVVI010000041.1, from coordinate 9,355 downwards.
CACAACATCGACACACCATGCCGATCGCGGCCCCCGGGCACCGCGCGGAACCCGGCGAATTCCAGGACCGAAAGCGGGTCGGACTCCTCCGCCGGCTCGACCCCACCCGTTGAGCCTTCGCGTCCGCGAAACCTCTCAACCCCGGATGATTCGGTGAAATTTTGTGCGGACGGGTGATACGGCAGCTGCTTGTCGAGAGTATTGATTCATTGACCGTCCCCGGTCAACGACCCTTCGGTGTGACGCAGGTTACATCGCGTCCATTTCGCTACGACATTGCCCCCCGTTCACCCCTCTTGCGGGACAAACGACCATCTGTGGAGCAATTTCCCCCGATCCGGACCTCACCTGGCGCAAGGGATTCAGGGAGCCGGACAGCCCGGGTGAAATTGCCGCACCTTGGGGGCTGTTCGTCCGGATGTCCGAGAATTCATGGTCCGCATGGACACGAACTGTCCTGTGGACTCCTTTCCGCGACGACCTCGCCGATGATCCGGCCCGGCCCTTCGGGACCCGGCCGCCGGAGCCGCCGAGCACCGCCTCCGCCGGGTCGCCGAACGACGGAACTCCCGCCGCGGCCCCGCCGGATGACACGTCGCCCGCGGCGCCCCGCCCTGCACCGCGCCGATACCGTGCCGATCACGACGAAGGGCGCCCTCCCCGAAGGGAGGACGCCCGGACTCGCCTCGACCACGTGGGCCACCAGGGGCTCGAACCCTGAACCTACGGATTAAAAGTCCGCAGCTCTGCCAATTGAGCTAGTGGCCCGCGGCCCCAGCTCGCCCGGATGCCCGGGCGGAAGGACCACGGCGATCCTACCCGGTGGGGCCCAGGGCTCCGCCAGTGGATTGCGCGGGCGTGCCGGGCTCGTGGAGCGGGACTTGAGGCGGGGTGTAGTGAACGGCGCGGACCCGGCGGAGCCAGGCCTCGACGGGGCGCTGGTCGGGGGCGGTGGGCAGGACACCGCGGCCGGCCAGCCGGTCGGCGGCGTCGGCGAGCAGACCCTCCGCGAGGGCGGGGCGGTCGGCGATGCGTTCGCCGAGTTCGCGGATGCGTTCGGGGTCGGGCAGCCGGATCAGGTTGCGGCCGGTCTCGTGCAGGCGGACGGCCTGCTCGACCAGCCGGACCAGGTGCCGGGCGTGCTTGGCGGCCCGGCGGCGGGCGGCCGGGTCGGCGGTGTCGCGGGTCAACAGCTTGCGGAACTGCTGGTCGGCGTAGCCGAGGTAGGCCTTCCGCACGGCCGGAGCGCTGAGGAAGGCCGCGCGCAGGCCGACCAGTTCGTCGCCGAGCGGGGTGCGGACCTCGTACAGCTCGTCCGGCAGCCAGACCAGTTCGGAGGCGGTCGGGTTGCAACCCAGCGCCAGTCGGCACCACTTGGCGGCCTCGTGCAGGGTGACGTCGGGCGCGGTGGTGACGTGGGACTCGGCCGGGCGGTGCAGGCCGTGCAACTCCTCGGTGGGGGTGGCGAACAGGCCCAGCCGGTCGAGGTCGGAGCCGGCGTGGGCGAAGCCGTACGCGGTGGAGCCGACGATGCCCGAGAGCAGCACCGTGCCGGGAACAGAGGCGACACCGGGAACAGAGGCGACGCCGGGAACGGCGGTCGTGGTGGACATCGGCGGACTCCTCTCGGACGGACGGGCGGGCACCACATCCTCGTCCGGGCATCCTCGCCGAGCGGGCCGCGCCGGGCGAGCGAATTCCGGTCCGGGCCGCCCGGCCGCCGGGTAGCGTTCGGTCCATGTCGACCACTCCCACCGACGAGGTCCTGATCGTCACCGGCGCCGGCCGCGGCATCGGAGCCGCCACCGCCCTGCTGGCCGCCCGCCGCGGCTACCGGGTCTGCGTCAACTACCGTACGGACGAGGCCTCGGCGACCGCCGTGGTGGACGCCATCCGGGCCGGCGGCGGCACCGCCCTCGCGGTCCGCGCCGACGTCACCCGCACCGCCGAGGTGGAGCGGCTGTTCACCACCGTGGACGACGAGCTCGGCCCGCTCACCGGGCTGGTGAACAACGCCGGCACGCTGGAGAAGCAGTGTCGGCTGGAGGAGATCGACGAGGACCGGCTGACCCGGATCTGGGCCGCCAACATCACCGGCCCGTTCCTGTGCGCGGCCCAGGCCGTCCGCCGGATGTCCACCCGGCACGGCGGGCGGGGCGGCGCCATCGTCAACGTCGGCTCGGCCGCCTCCCGGATCGGCTCGCCGAACGAGTACGTCGACTACGCGGCCGCCAAGGGCGCGGTGGACTCGATGACCCGCGGCCTCGCCCTGGAGGTCGCCGCCGAGGGCATCCGGGTCAACGCGGTGCGGCCGGGGCTGATCCACACCGACATCCACGCGCTCGGCGGCGAGCCCGGCCGGGTCGACCGGGTCGCGCCCGGCCTGCCGATGGGGCGCGGCGGGCAGCCGGAGGAGGTCGCCGAGGCGATCCTCTTCCTGCTCTCCCCGGCGGCCTCGTACACCACCGGGGCGTTCCTGGAGGTCTCGGGCGGGCGCTGAGCAGCCGGTCGCCCACCGGCGGGGGCCGGTTTCGGACGGTGTCCTCCCGCCGGGCCGCCGACGTCGCACTCCTCCTTCCTCCCGCCCGCGCCCGCCCGTACCGTGGTGGCCATGACCGACGCCTTCATCGACATCCCCGGTGTGCGCAACTTCCGTGACGCGGGCGGGATCGGCGCCCTCCGCCGGGGCGTGCTGTACCGCTCCGGGTCCTTCCACACCCTCACCGAGGAGGGCGCCCGGCGGCTCAAGGCCCTCGGCCTGCGGACGGTCTTCGACCTGCGCAGCGCGTACGAGCTGGAGGCCTGGCCGGACCAGCGGCACTGCCTCGACCACGAGACCCTCGGTCTGCCGACCCTTCCCCCGCACCCCGAGGACGCCGACCGGCCCTGGCCCGAGGACCAGGCCGCCCTCTACCCCTTCATGGCCTCGACGGCCGGCCCTTCGCTCGCCGCCGTCGTCCGCCGCCTCGCCGCTCCGGACGCGCTGGCCGCCGTCGTCCACTGCGCCGTCGGCAAGGACCGCACCGGGCTCACCATCGCCGTCCTCCAGTCCCTGCTGGGCGCCTCCGAGGCCGAGATCACCGCCGACTTCCTGCTCTCCAACATCGGCCTCGGCCTCGACAAGGGCCCCACCCCGTACCTCGACGAGACCGGCACCGAGCGCCTCTCCCGCCCGGTCGACGCCGAGCTCCTGGTCTCCTCCCTGGCCTGGATCCACGACCACCACGGCACGATCCCCGACTACCTCCGCCACCACGGCACGACGGACGCCGAACTCGACGCCGCCCGCGCCAACCTCGCGGACTGACGGGCCTTCAGCCCTCCCGGCGCTCGAAGCGCCACCACTGGGCCGGGGCGTCGACGTCCTCGCTCTGGTGGACGTCGGCCTCCGGGGCGTCACCCGCCGTCAGGGGCTTGCCGCTGATGAAACTGGTGACCGTGTAGGTGCCCGGGGCGTCCACGTGGGCCTCCAGCAGCCACTCCTGGGCACCGAAGGCGTTGGCCGACCACTGCTGGATCCGGACGCCGTCGTCCGTCGAGGCGCCGGTGACGTCCAGGCGCTTGCCGCTGCCGGCGTTCTCGATGTGGAACAGCGCGCCGCCCGGGTGGACGGCGGCGAGGCGCCAGAGCTGGGCGTCACTGCCGTCGTCCGCGCCGAGGACGATCCGGGCACCGCTGCGCCGGGAGGCGTCGGCGACCTGCAGCAGCAGGCCGCTCCCGACGTTGCGGACCAGGTAGTTGCCGTCGGTGATCTCGGAGTCCGTCACGGTCGAAGTCTGCCACCGGGCACCGACAGGGGCCCGCGTACGGCCCGGGCGGGCCGGGGCGCGGAGGAGTTTCCGCCGGACCGGCTCCGCCCCCTATGCTGCGGCGAATGTCCACCGAGCAGATACCGTCGCACCGTCAACAGCCCACCTTCTCCGAAGCCGTGGCCGCCCTGGAGGCCGTGGTCGCGGCCGGGGACGACGAGCGGTTCGGGCCCGCCCTCGGGCTGGTCGGCGGGCTGTTCGGCACGGCCGACCCGGCGGAGCAGGCAGCTGCCGGTCCCCGGCTGGCCGCCCTGCTGCCGGACGCCCCGCCGTTCCCCCGGGCGCACCTGGCCATGGTGGTGGGCGCCTGCGTGGAGCACGGCGCCGACCCGGTCGCCTGCTCCGGCCCGGTGCTGGCCGGACTGCGCGGGGCGCTGACCGGCGCGCAGCTGCTGGTGCGGCGCTGGGTCTCCACCGGCGGTGGCCCGCTGCCCGGCGCGGAGGAGGACGATCCGGCCGAGGCGCACGAGCGGATCGCCGACCCGGCGCACCTGGACGAGTGGCACGCCCACCTGGCCGTGGTCGCCTGGTGGACGCTGCACCTGTGGCAGCAGGCGGCCTGGGCGGTGTACGCGCACCCGGAGGTCCGGGCCGAGGCCCGCGCCTCGGGCGTGACCGAGGTGATCCTGGAGCTGTTCGACCGCTACCAGGGCGAGCAGCACGACTTCAAGGGCCTGGTCCACCTGGCGCTGATGCTGGACGACGAGCCGCTGCTGGTGCTCGACCGCCCCACCGGCACCGGCTACCTGCTGCGGATGAGCGGCCTGAGCGACACCTTCCAGCTGCACACCCTGCTCGCCGACGTGCTGATCGGCGGCGGTCACCTGCCCGGCACCCCGCAGGACCGGGAGGTGGTGGCACTGGCCCGGACGGCGTTCCTGGACGGCCGCCGGGTGGTCGCCACCGGCGCCTTCAACCTGGTCGCCCCGGACGGCTCCTGGGTGTGGAACGAGGGGACGCCGAGCGACATCCCGGTGGTGGACGGCGTGCGCACCCTGGTGCTGGAGCCGCTGCCGTACGAGCGGAGCTGGTCGGCCGGGCGGTTCATCCAGGAGGTCCCGGGCGACCTGCGGCTGGAGCGGGTGCTCGACCCGGCGGAGGCCGCCCGCCGGCTGGCCGCCACGGTGCCGGGGCAGACGCCCGCGGAGGCGTTCCGGTAGGAGGCCCGGCGGCGCTCCGGTGGACGGCGCTGCCGGCGCTCCGGCGGGAGGCCCCGGCGGCCCCGTTCGTTCACCGGGTTATGGTCGGAAAACGACACAGCCCCCCACGAGTGGAGTCGACGATGGCGAAGGTCCCGAACGTGTTCACGGCCGCCGCGCCCGCCGCGCTGACCGCGGCGAGCGGTCTGGTCGGCGGTTACGGCGTCGCCCGGTGGAGCGGCCGGCGCGAACTGGGCGGCGCGGTGCTGGCGGCGGCCGGTGCCGGGGCCGCCGCGCAGTGGCGCCGCAGCGCGGGTGCGGGCACCGCGGCGGCGCTGACCGGCCTGTACGTGGCGGCCTTCGGCGGCTCGCACCCACTGGCGAAGCGGATCGGCGCCTGGCCGTCCGTCTTCGCCGTCACCGGTGTGGTCGCGGCGGCCTCCACGGCCGCCACGGCGCTCGCCGCCCGCCGGAAGTAGCCGACCACCGGACGGTCACCCCGCGGTGAACCGGGCTTCGAAGGCGGCCCGGTTCGCCGAGACCGGCGAGCGGTCCCAGACCGCGAACACCACCTGATCGAAGGCCGCCCCGTACCGGGCCAGCGCCCCCTCGAAGGCCTCGGCGACCTGCGCCGGGTCGTTGCGGAACACCCCGCAGCCCCAGGCCCCGAGCACCAGCGCGCGCACCTCGTGCCGGGCCGCCGCCGCGAGCACCCGCACGGCCCGCTCGGCGAGCACGCCCCGGACGTCCGCACCGGCCGAACGCCGTTCCAGCTGCCCGGCGTTGGGCGCGGGCGAGGTCAGGAAGGTGACGGGGTACGGCTGCGCCAGCAGCTCTCCGCGCCCGTCCCGGATCACCGGCACCGCCGGCGAGACGATCACCCGGTGGCTGTACCGGAGGTCGGTGGAGGCCCGGTGCGCCTCGTAGTAGTCCGGCGCCTCCAGCAGGCAGCTGTACAGCAGCGCGCTGCGGCACAGGTCCTCCTCCTGGGCGCGGGCGCCGCGCAGGTAGCCGCCGCCGGGGTTGCGCGCGGAGGCGAAGTTCAGCACCCCGACCGGCCCCGCCCCGGCCCCGACCAGTCGGCGGGCGGCCTGGATGCTGCCCTCGGCCGTCACCTCGATCCGTCCGGCCGCCGGCCCCGGCCCGCGGTCGCCCGCCGCCAGCAGCGCGTCCAGCCGCTCCGGCGCGTAGGACACCGTGCCGGCCCGCGCCGCCCCCAACTCCTCCCCCACCTGCACGAGTTCGCCCCCGGCCGTCCGGTAGCTCCCCCGCTCGGCGATCTCCTCGTTCGCTCGCGCCACATCGTGCAGTCTGCTGCTCATGGCCGCGACGCTACGGGACCGCGGCGCCCGCGCGCCACAGGTTATTCTCACTCCCAGAACAACATCCCGGGGGCCGGCGCGGGGGAACGCGAGGCAGCCGGGGAAACACGAAGGGCCCGCTCCGGGGGACGGAGCGGGCCCTTCGTACGTTCAGCCGGGCCGGCGGTCGACTACCGCCGGTGCGGCGTCAGTTCTTCCAGCGCGGCTTGCGGTCGTCGCGGTCGAACCCGCCCGGGCGACGGTCCTCGCGGTCACGGCCGGCACCGAAGCCGCCGCGGTCACGGTTGAAGCCACCGCGGTCGGACTGCGGACGGCCGCCGGAGCGGTGGTCGTCGCGGCGCGCGAACGGACGGCTGCTGCCGCCGCGCTCGTCGCGGTCACGGCCGAAGGCCGGGCGGTCGCCGAAGGAACGGGCCGGACGGTCGCCGAAGGAGCGGCCGCCGCGGTCGTCGCGGTCACGGTTGAAGCCGCCGCCACGGTTGTCACGGTCACCGAAGCCGCCGGAACGGCCGCCGCGGTCGTCGCGGTCACGGTTGAAGCCGCCGCCACGGTTGTCACGGTCACCGAAGCCACCGGAACGGCCACCGCGGTCGTCACGGTTGAAGCCGCCGGAACGGCCGCCGCGGTCGTCGCGGTCACGGTTGAAGCCGCCGCCACGGTTGTCACGGTCACCGAAGCCACCGGAACGGCCACCGCGGTCGTCACGGTTGAAGCCGC
>NZ_JBIVVI010000041.1:0-2272 GCF_044757675.1 Kitasatospora sp. NPDC091257 | reverse complement strand
CCGCCGGAACGGCCGCCGCGGTCGTCGCGGTCACGGTCACGGCCGAACGCCGGACGCTCGTTGCGCGCCTCGCGGTACGCCGGGGTGCGCTCCTCGGCCACCGGGGCGGCGGTCTCGACGACGGTCTCCGAAGCCTCGACGGACTCGGCCTCGGCGGCCGGCTCCTCGTCCTCGATGCCCAGCTCGGCCCGCTCGCGCGCCGCACGGGCGGACAGGCGGTCGGCCTCCTCGCGCAGCTCGGTGGCGCGGCGCTGCGCGCGCTCCAGCTGGCGGGTCATGTCGGCGAGCTCGCGCTCGGCGGCACCGGCGATGTTGGCGGCGCTCTCGGCCTGGACCTCGGTCAGCGAACGGGCGCCGGTGATCTTGGCGACCTCCGCGTCGAAGGCGTGGTCCAGGATGTGGCGGCTGGCGTCGACGCCCGCGTCCTCCATCAGGCGGAAGACGCCGCGGCGCTGGTGCGGCAGCACCAGGGTGACGACGGCGCCGGAGCGGCCGGCACGGGCGGTGCGGCCGGAGCGGTGCAGGTAGTCCTTGTGGTCGCCGGCCGGGTCCACGTTGAGGACCAGGTCGATGCCGTCGACGTGGATGCCACGGGCGGCGACGTCGGTGGCGACGACGACGTTGACGTAGCCGTCCTTGAAGTCGCCGAGGACGCGGGTACGGGCGCCCTGGGTCATGCCGCCGTGCAGCGCGTCGGCCTTCACGCCGGCCTCGATGAGCTGCTCGGCGACGCGGTCGGCGCCCATCTGGGTGCGGACGAAGATGATCGTGCGGCCCTTGCGGGCGGCGATCGCGTTGGTGATCGGCGCCTTGTCCTTGGGCTTCACCACGAGGATGTGGTGGGTCATGGTGGTGACCGCACCGGCCGACGGGTCGACCTCGTGGGTGACCGGGTTCTTCAGGTAGCGCTTGACCAGGGTGTCGATCTCGTTCTCCAGGGTGGCGGAGAACAGCAGGCGCTGGCCGCCGCTCGGCACCTGGTCGAGGATCTCGGTGACCTCGGGCAGGAAGCCCATGTCGGCCATCTGGTCGGCCTCGTCGAGCACGACGGTCCGGACGTCGGCCAGCTTGGCGCTGCCACGGTTCAGCAGGTCGCGCAGACGGCCGGGGGTGGCGACCAGGACGTCGACGCCGCGCTCCAGCGCGTAGATCTGGTTCGACATCGAGGTACCGCCGCAGACGACCTTGAGCTTGAGGCCGAGCACCGAGCCGAACGGCTCCAGGGCGTCGGCGACCTGCATGGCCAGCTCGCGGGTCGGGACGAGGATCAGGCCGCGCGGGTGCTTGGGCTTGGTGCGCTCGCCGTCGGCGAGGCGGGTCAGCAGCGGCAGGCCGAAGCTCAGGGTCTTGCCGGAGCCGGTGCGGCCACGGCCCAGCACGTCCTTGCCGGCCAGGGCGTCCGGGATGGTCGCGGCCTGGATCGGGAACGGGGTGGTGACACCGCGCTTGGCGAGGGCACGCACGACGTCGTCGTGCAGGCCCAGGTCGCCGAAGGTGATGGTGGGCTCGGCGGCCGCCTCCTCGGTGGCCTCCTCGGCCTCGGCGATCACCTCGTCCGCGGTGGTGTCGATGGTGTCGTCGGAGTCGGTGACATCGGCGGCGGCCTCGTTCGCGGGCATGGCGAAGCGGGCGTCGTCAACGAGAGACATGCAAAACCTTCCGGAAGTGGCACGCGCCAAAGTCCGGGGTTCTGTTTCACAACCGCCTCTATGCGGTCAGCCACGGATCGCCGGAACGCGCCAAGGGCGCCAGATGGGAATAGGGCGCCAGTCAAATGGATCAAACGAACGATCTACCACCATAGACGAACCTGGGGATCGGAGGCAAATGCCCTGCTCAATCCACTAATGCCCGGCCGCGCGCGGGCTCGGTGCCGAGGAACCGGAGCTGCCGGAGGACGGGTCCGGGGCCGGCGGGACGGTCGCGGCGGGCGAGCTGTGCTCCGGTGCGGGCGTGCCGGACGGGCGGCTGCTCGGGGTGGTCGTGGGCCCCCCGGCCGAGCCCCCGCCGGACCTGCCCTCCCCGGTGCCGCCCGCCCCGCCGGTACCGCCGGAGCCCGCCGCGCCGCCGGAGCCGCCCACTCCACCGCCCGGGTGCGGAACGGGACTTGTGTTCGTACCGCCCGCCGAACCACCGCCCGGACCACCGTCGGGAGCGCCCGCCCCCGGCACCGGGACCACCCCGGCCACCGCGCCGTTCGACCCCGGGACCGCCTCGCCGGGCACCGTCGACGCGGCCCCGTTCGACCCACCGTCGGGAGCGCCCGCCCCCG
>NZ_JBIVVI010000040.1:0-16918 GCF_044757675.1 Kitasatospora sp. NPDC091257 | reverse complement strand
GTCGGCGGCCGCCTTGACGGCGATCGTCGAGGTCCGGTACTTCGCCAGCAGGGTGTGGTTGACGGACTCCGTCTCCCCCCGCTCCTTGCTCACCCCGGCGTGGTAACAGAGCAGCCGGGCCGTGATGGTGTCGGTGAGCATGTCGGCCAGCAGCTGCTGGACCAGCTGGTGGTTGCGGATCTCGGTGCCGTACTGGGTGCGGCGGCCGGCGTACTCCGTCGAGGCCTCCAGACAGGTCTGAGCCAGACCGACCGAGCCCCAGGCGGTGCTGTAGCGGCCGAGGTCGAGGGCGCTGGAGGCGACGAAGGTGAGGCCGAGGCCGGGACGCCCGACCAGGTTGGCGGCCGGGATCCGGCAGTCGTCGAAGGTGATCCGGCCGAGCATCGAGCCGCGCAGGCCGAGCAGGCCCTCGATCGGCTCCACCGACAGGCCGGGAGTGTCCCGCTCCACCAGGAAGGCGGTGTGCTGCCCGTCGAACGTGGCGAAGACCAGGAAGAGGTCCGCGATCTGAGCGAAGCTGATCCACTTCTTGGTGCCGCGCAGGACGACATCGGCGCCGTCGGCCGTCGCCGTGGTCCCGACGGCGGCGGCGTCACTGCCGACGTCCGGCTCGGTCAGGGCGAAGGCCGCCAGCGTTCGGCCCGAGGTGATCCGGGGGAGCCACCGCTGCTTCTGCTCCTCCGTTCCCCACTTGTGGATCGAGTGGGCGACCATGTCCTCCACGGCCACGAGGTTACGGATCGACTGGCAGCCTCGGCCCAGTTCCTCGGTGAGCAGTCCGTATTCGACCCAGTCCATGCCGAGGCCGCCGAACTCCTTCGGGACGGGCGCGCCAAGGTAGCCCTGCCCGGCCAGGTCGGCGACGATCTCCCGGGAGACCACTTGCTCGCGGTCGCAGCGGTCCGCCTGCGGGACCAGGACACGGTCGGCGAAGGCACGGAACTCGGCGTGGCGCTCGGCCTGCTGCGGGGTGAGGTGACTGAGTATCAACGCATTCCTTGCGAACGTGGGGGCGGGCGCATCACTCCGGTGGGAGCGGTGGCATCCGGCTCGGAGAGGGGGAGGCTCAGCCGGCGGTGGCGGCGGCGAGGGCCGGTGCGGCGTCGGCGGCGGTGTACCGCTCACGGCCGGTCAGGTTGACCAGGACGACCTGGTCCGGGGTGATCCGCCGGGCCGCGGCCTCGTTGCGCAGCGCGGCAATGGTCGCGGCCGAGGAGTGACAGACGTCCAGCCCCTCCAGCTCGCGGAGCATCGTACGGGCTTGGACCAGTTCGTCCTGGCTCACCGAGACGATGGAGCCACCACTCTCGGTGGCGATGTCCCGCATGTAGGGATAGGTGGCCCGGCCGTCGCCGAGCAGGATGGCCCGGGCCAGACCTGTCGGGTGCTCGATGACGTCGTCCTCGGTGAGCTCGGCCCGTCCCTCCCGCCAGGCCACGGCCATCGGCGCGCAGGTGTCCTGCTGGACCATCACGAAGCGGGGCGAGGAGGTGAGCCGGCCGCAGGCGAGGTACTCTGCCACGCCCTTGCGGACGGCCATCATCCCCATGCCGCTGCTGATGGCCTGGACGACGACGTCGGGCTTGTCGTCCATGGCGTCGAAGGCTTCCAGGTAGGTGAGCTTCAGGCCCTCGCGACGGGCCCAGTTGAAGAACCCGCCCTCCCAGACCAGCCCCTTCCGGGCTGCGAACTCCTGGGCCGCCCGGGTGGCTTGTGCGTAGGTGCCGTCCACCACGGTGAGGGACACCCGGTCGCCGGTCTCGATGTCGTGGTCGCCGGTGAAGTCACGGCCGCAGAAGAAGTGTGCCCGCATCGAGTGGTCCTTCTGCACGGCGCGGGCCAGGGCGGTGGAGCTGTTCCCGGTGCTGGAGGCGACGAACTCCTTGATCCCGAACTGCCGGAACACGGCCAGGACCACGGAGGCCAGCCGGTCCTTGGTGGTCCCGGTCGGCTGCTGGGACTCGTCCTTCACCCAGAGGCGGGGCAGACCGATGACCGCTCCGAGGCGCGAGGCCGGACGGCAGGGGGTCCGCACACTGATGTCGGCGTCGAGTAAGTGCTCGGATTCGACCGGAAGGAAGTCCAGGTAGGTCAGCTCAGGCCGGCCACCGTCACGCTCGGCGACGTTCTCCAGGTTCATCCTGGGATCGAGCGCACCCGAACACCGGGGACATCGGAGCCGGAATTCCGGATCGGATTCCCAGCCGCAGTCGACGCATAACAGGCGGTACTTGGGTGACGCTTCGGCTTTTGCACAGTGGTCGACGACCGGCATTTTGCTTTTCCCCCACAGAAGTTACCGGAGAATGGACCGACTGGCCCGAATCTATGCCGGAGCCACGATGCCAGTACATCTACATATGACCGAGTTGACCTGCATGGACCACCTGATCGCCGTGGCGTCACGGCGCGGCCTCTCAGGCCAGCGCTTCGCACCGCTCTCCCATGAGGGCACGCGACACGAAGCCGTCGGGCCCGCGGGGCACGTCGCCGACGACGGTGGTGCGGTGCACGATCCGCTCCTCCTGGAACATCAGGCCGTCCACCGGACCGGCATGGGCCACGGCGCGGTTGTCCCACATGACGAGGGTGTCCTGCTCCCAGCGGACCCGGGCGTGGATCTCGTCCCGCCCGGCGAGCTCGTCGAGAAGGAAGTCCAGCAGGGCCGCGCTCTCGCGGGGCTTGAGACCGCGGATGGCCTGGAGGAAGACGGCGCTGACGAGCAGGCTGCGCGCACCGGTCTCGGGGTGCACCCGCACCAGCGGGTGCACGGCCGCGAAGGGGCCGGCCGGCTTGCCGTCGAAGCGGGGCGCCGCCGCCGGGACGTGTCGGGAGTGTATCGCCTGCAAGGTGTCGACGTACCCCCGGAGGGAAGACGACAACCCTTCGTAGAGCGCTTCCAGATTGGCGAAGAGAGTGTCGCCGCCGACCGGTGGAATCTCGACACCGCGCAGAATGGTGATGGCGTTCGGATTGACCACGAAGGTGCTGTCGACATGCCACTCGGTCCGCAGGCGTCGCGGTGTCGTTCCCTTCAGCGGATGACTGAGGCCGGCCTCGGCCTCGACCAGCGCCCGTCGCTCCTCCGACAGTGCGGTCCGCAACACGGCGGGGGCTTCGCTCAGACCGTTCACGATGGGATGTGCCGCAGTGGCACCACCCAGAGCATTGGTGAGTTCAACCTGTTGCGCGTCACTCATCGGCTGATTCCGGAAAACGAGAACTTTGTGACGCACCAGGGCCTCGCGAAGGCGGGCCACTACGGCCGGCGACAGCTCCGCCGCGAGATCGACGCCTTCCACCTCCGCGCCAGTGATAGGCGTGAGAGGCCGAAAAGTCATTTCTGACACCAGATCCCCCAGCGGTGTGTGCCTGTGCGATCAAACGTCGGCCACCCTACCCCAGGGCACCCACGTCCTGTCGAGCCTTCGACCAGGGAAAGCGCGCCGACTTGACAAACTGTTGCTTTACTACGCCCGTTTCACACCAATCTCGCCCACCTGACCCAACGCTACACAATCTGGACATCAACCATCTCCCAAGCAAAAAAAGAGACTTGACGATGTCTCAGCAACACCATAGGGTCAATTACCTGGATAGGCCTCGAATGCAAGAGATCTGGGAACACAAAATGTCGAACGCACAGTCCGACGACTTGATGTCGGTGATTTCCGAAGTATTCGCCCCCCTTGAAGTCGCGCTGGACAGCACTTTCGACGACCTCGGAGCCACCTCCGTGTCGCTGCTCCGCCTGATGGTCTCGATCCAGAGCACGTTCGACGTCGATCTGGACGTCGTCGACATGTTCACCGTGGCCAACGTCGGTGAACTGGTCCAGCTCGTCGAGGAGCGGGTCCCCGCTTCGAAGTAGTCCCGCCACGGACGGACCCGAGCGATCCCGTCGCTCGCCCCGGGGCCGGCGCACACACATGAGGACGCGGGGTCGGAGTCCGTCCCCGCCGTCCCCGTCCCGAGGCCTCGCAGAAGGTCGAAGTCCCCGTGCAGGCCGCCGCCGGAGCTCCGGCTCGAGGCCCGATCGCACCCGACCGGGACAGTCTGTCGCACCTGACGTCGCCGGTGGACACCGACGCCCGGCCGAGCCGGCCCTGGCAGCCTCGCGACCGCCTGCGCGGGCCGTTTACCAGGACCGTCCGGCCCGAAGAGCCAGCAGCCACTGTCCGACCGCCGAAAGAGACATCGTGACCGCGTACCCAGCCGCGAAGTACTTCCTGTCGAGCTACATCTCCCCGCCCGGCGGCTTATCCGTCATCGCACCGCGCCATGACCAGAACATCGCGCTCTGGCGCAGTCACGACTCGCGGGTCGAACTCGTCAGAGTATGGGAGCTCGAGCGCGTCAGCGGACAGAAGCACCACTTCTGGCCGCTCTTCACCGTCGACCGCTACAACAAGGTGCTGACCGAACTGCTCGCGGCCGAGGGGCTCTCCCCGGAGGACGTGAGCCTGTCCTGGGGCACGCCCGGCCTGCCGCACCACGCCGACATCAAGCTGCCGGCGGGCACCGAGGACTTCCCGGTCCACAGCCTCGCCCACCTCTACAGCGGACTGCTCCTCGACTCCGAGGTGTTCCGCAGCGAGACCATCATCGGACTGGCCCTGGACGGCCGGCCCGACTTCGGCCTCGACCGGACGGGCAAGAAGTACTGGTACACCGGCTGCGTGTCGGCCAAGGGCGACGTCGACTTCGCTCCGGTCGAATCCCCGGCCCCGATTTACGACGCCGCGTCATCGGAGTTCGGCAGGGAGCCGGGCACCCTGATGGCCCTGGCGTCGGCCTGCCCCACCGAAATCGCCTTCGACACCGAGGCGGCGGTGCGGGAGCTGGAGCTGTTCGGAGGCCGACGAGTACCGCTGGTGGACACGCTTCCCTTCGTCCAGGCCGTGATTCGTGCGGCCGAGTCCCAGTTGCCGTCCATGGAGCTGGACAGCCGCTTCACCCACCAGGAGCACCTGCAGTCCGCGGTCATGAAGATCGTCCAGACGGCCTGCGAGCTCGTCATGGTGCGCAACGTCGACCGGCTGCTCGAGTCGGCAGGGGTGGACCCGCGCCAGGCGTACCTCTCCCTGAGCGGGGGCTTCGCCCTCAACTGTCCGACCAACTCCTTCCTCCTGCGCCGCTACGGGTTCAAGGGCCTGCTCACTCCGCCGAGCGCGAACGACTCCGGCCAGTCCCTCGGGATCGGCCTCCTCGGCCTCCTCGGCGAGGGACTGCTCCCGGGCGGTGGTTTCCGGCTCACGTCCGCCTACCACGGCTCCGAGCTCACCGACGTCGAGAGCGCGCTGCAGCACTTCGACGACTTCATCGAGGACGTCGAGGAATTCACCGAGGCCCGGTTCGTCGAGGATCTCTCCACCGGACCGCTGGTGTGGGCGGACGGAGCGGCCGAGATCGGTCCGCGCGCCCTGGGCCACCGGAGCATCCTCGCCGATCCCCGCTCACCCCGGTCGAAGGAGCTGCTGAACGACTGGAAGAGCCGACAGTGGTGGCGCCCCGTGGCCCCGATCGTCCTGGAGGAGTACAGCGGCGAGTGGTTCGAGGACCCCTGGCCCTCGCCCTACATGCTCGAGACGGCGTACGTGACCGAGTCCAAGCGCCGGCTGGTCCCGGCCATCCTCCATCTCGACGATTCGGCCCGGCGTCAGACCCTGTCCGCCGAGACCAACCCCCTGCTCCACCGGGCGATCGAAGCGTTCCGGCAAGCCACGGGGGTGCCGATGGTGTGCAACACCTCCCTGAACGACAAGGGTGAGCCGGTGGTGGACACGGCGGCCCAGGCCCTGAACTTCGCCATCCGCAAGGGCGCTGCCGTCGCCTACATCGCGGGCCGCCGCGTCCGGTTGCGCACGGAGGCCGCCGGCCGGAGCCCGGTTCCCACGCGTCGGCACGATCGTCGCGAGGAGCTCTTCGCGGGCCAGGAGCAGGACCGCGACGCGATCTGGGAGTCCTGGGCCGAGTCGGGCTACACCACCGCGGCCATGGTCCTGATGTCCCGCTCCCCCGAGCTGCGCGATCAGACGTTGGCGAAGCCCACCGTGGTCAACCAACTGGCCGAGGTCGCGAGCGCCCGCGACGCGAGCGGCACGCTGGCCCTCGCCGCGGCGAAGCACGCCCGGATGTTCGGCCCGGACGCCGTCTTCGACACCGAGTCCCAGGAAGGCGCGGCTTTCTGATGTGACATCAGTTCCCGTGCTCCGGGACGGGACGGATGTCACGCACGCACCGCCGGCTCCCAGGGTTCTCCCGGTCCGGAGGGTGACGGGGAACCGGGTGCCGCGCCCGCGGAAACCCTGGAACGGCCCTCCGGACCGTCCGCCATCCGCCGCCCGACGGCCCTGGTCCGGCGGCGTCCCGCGCGCGCCCGGCACTCTCCCAACAGCCACCGTCCGGACGGCCGTGCCGTCATGACCGGCTTCGCTCCAGCAGTACGGAGGATCAACGCAGTGAACACGAAATCGCTCTGGGCGCACACCTCTGACATGGCTCACATGGGCGAGGAGTCCCGGGCCGGGCACCCCTCGCACGCGGTCGTGACCGAGCGGATCGCGGCACTGCACGGCGAGGAACCGTTCGAACTGCTCGACTGCGGTGTCATCTCCGGGGTCACCTACCGCCACCTGCTGACGGCGGGCCTGGAGGTCGACTACACCGGCATCGACATCAACGAGGCCGCCATCGACGACTGCCGCGGGCTGCACCCCGAGGCGCGGTGGGAGCAGATGAGCGTCACCGACCTCACCTTCCCCGAAGGCTCGTTCGACGTGGTGAACTGCCGGCACGTGCTGGAGAGCCTGCCGTACTACGAGACCGCCGTCCGCGAACTGTTCCGGGTCTCCCGCCGCACCGTGGTGATCTGCATGTTCCAGGTGCCGCGGGAGACCGAGGTGCTGCTGCGGCGCGAGACGGCCGACGGCTACATCTGGCTCAACCGCTACGCCGCCGGCCCGTTCGAGGCGCTGCTGCACTCGCTCTCGGAGACGGTCGAGATCATCGACGTCCCCGCCGACCACCGCCGCAACCAGGTCTATCTCTGCACCAAGCGATCCGCGTAGCCGTGGCCCGTTCCGGCGAGACGGGTGACGTACGTCCTGCCCCCAGACTCCTCGAGGCAACCCTCATGACACTGCGCCACCCCGCACCTCCCGTGCCCGGCCCCGATGCCGAAGGGCGCCCCGCCGAGCTGCCCGCCGCCCCGGAGCTCCCGTTGGACCGGACGCCTCCGGCCCGGCGCGACCACCGGGCCGGCTCGGTCCCCCTCGTCGTCCCCGCCGGGGCGACCGCCGCCCTGCGGCACCTGGGTGAAGCCTGCGGAGGAGGGCTCCCGGCGGCGGCCTTCGCCCTCCACCTGGCCCTGCTGCACCGGTACGGCGGACAGACCGAGCTCGCGGTCGGGGTGACCAACGGCGCCGGGGTGACCACGCCGGTCCGCGTCGAGGCCGGCGGGAGCTTCCGGGACCTGGTCCGGCGGGCAGGCGCCGCGCTGGCGGCGGCCGAAGAGGTCCGCACCGACGCGGCCGTCCACCTCTGGCCGGGTTTCTCCTTCCGGCCGGAACCGCGCGTCGCCCCCGAGACCACCCACTGCGACCTGGATCTCCAACTCTGCTACGTCGACGGCGAACTGACCGGTCAGCTGGTGTTCGCCACCGACGTCCTCGACCCGGCCACCGCCCGCCGCGCGGTGGACCACCTGCTGCGCCTGCTCGAAGGCGCGACGGCCGATCCGGACCGGTCGGTGGCCGAGCTGCCCCTGCTCACCGCCGGGGAGGAACGCGTCATCGAGGCGCTGAACAGCGTCCCGGGCGAGCCGACGGACGTGGGCTTCCACCGGCTCTTCGAGGAGCAGGCCGCCCGCACCCCCGGGGCGATCGCCGTCCGTTCCGAGGGCGCCGCCCTCAGCTACCGCGAACTCAACTCCCGGGCCAACCAGTTGGCCCACCTGCTGCGGGAGAGCGGGGTCGGCCCCGAGGTGACGGTGGGCCTCTGCGCCGATCGCGACGTACGGCTGATGGTGGCCGTGCTCGGCATCCTCAAGGCCGGCGGCGCGTACGTACCGGTGGACCCGAACGACCCGGTCGAGCGGCGGGACGGCATCCTCGCGGACGCGGCCGTGCGGATCGTGGTGGCGACGGCCCCGCTCGACACCGGACACCGGGTGGTCGAGCTCGACGCCGGGCTGACCGTGCTGGCCGGCCGGCCGGACGAGGACCCGCCGGCCGGGCACTCGGCCCCGGGGGACGCCGCGTACCTGCTCTACACCTCCGGCTCCACCGGCAAGCCCAAGGGCGTGGTGATCGAGCACCGCCAGCTCGTCGGCTACACCCGCGCCGTCGTCCGGCGGCTCGGCATCGACGGGCCGCTCAGCTACGCGATGGTGCAGCCGCTGACGGTGGACTCCAGCGTCACGGCCTTCGCCCCGCCGCTGTGCACGGGCGGCGAGGTCCAGCTGATCTCCCGTGACGTCGCGCTGGACGCGGAGAGACTGGCCGACTGGGTGCAGACCCGGGGGGTCGACTGCCTGAAGATCGCGCCCTCCCACCTCCGGGCCCTCCAGACCTCGCCGCGCTTCGCCGAGCTCCTGCCGCGCCGCCTGCTGGTCATCGGCGGCGAGGCCTCCGACTGGCACTGGCTGCGCGCCCTCCAGCGCCTCGTCCCGCACTGCCGGGTCTTCAACCACTACGGTCCGACCGAGACCACCGTCGGTGTGCTGACCCTCGCCGTGGCCGACCACCCGGAAGCGGAGTGGGAGACCGCGCCGATCGGCGTTCCGCTCCCGGGCACCCGGGCCCACGTGGTGGACCCCGCGGGCCGTCCCACACCCGTCGGCGTCGCCGGAGAGCTGCTGATCGGCGGCGACAACCTCGCCCGCGGCTACCACCTCCGGGACGACCTCACCGCGGCGGCCTTCGTCCCGGACACCCTCGGCGGCGGGCCGGGCTCCCGCCTCTACCGCACCGGCGACATCGTCCGCCGCCTGGCCGACGGGACGATCGCCTTCCTCGGCCGGCGCGACGACCAGATCAAGGTCCGCGGCTTCCGGGTCGCCCTGGGCGAGATCGAGGCCGGCCTGAAGAGCCACCCCGAGGTGCGCCACGCCATCGCCGTCGTCCGCGAGGACGTCCCCGGCGACCGCCGGGTGGTCGCCTACATCGAGCCGCACGGCCCCGGGTTCAGCACCGCCGGGCTGGAGCGCCACCTGCGGGAGCGGCTCTCCCCGCACATGGTGCCGCAGGCGATGGTGACGCTGGACCGGCTGCCGCTCTCCGGGCACGGCAAGGTCGACCGCGGCAGGCTGCCCCGGCCCGCCGAACCCGCCACCGCGCCGCTGCCACCACGGAACGAACTGGAACGACTGGTGGCGCAGGTGTGGCAGGAGGTCCTCCACACCGAGGCGGTCGGCACCGACCAGAACTTCTTCGACATCGGCGGGCACTCCCTGCTCATGGTCGGGCTGCACCACCGGCTCCGGGCGACGACCGGCCGGGAGGTCGACCTGCTCGACCTGTTCCAGCACACCACCGTCCGGGCCCAGGCCGAGCTGCTCTCGCAGCAGAGGCAGGGGGTGGCACCGGCCGCCACCCGCGGCAGGAGCGCCCAGCAGAACGCCCTGCTGAAGCGCCGCCAGCAGCAGCTGCAAGCGAAGCGAGGTCACCATGAGTGAGTACTCCCCCGAGCTCGACCCCACCGCGGACGCCGAGCTGGACTCCGAACAGGCCGACGGCTTCTCCGAGTTCGACGACAGTCTGGACATCGCCATCGTCGGCATGGCCGGCCGCTTCCCCGGCGCCCGGACGGTCGAGGAGTACTGGAGCAACCTCAAGGCGGGCGTCTGCTCCGTCACCCGCTTCGAGGACGAGGAGCTCGCCGCCCGGGGCGTGGACGCCGCCACCCTGGCCGACCCGAACTTCGTCGGCGCGGGCTACCCGCTGGCGGACAGCGAGAAGTTCGACGCCGCCTTCTTCGGCTACTCCCCGCGCGAGGCCGAACTCATGGACCCGCAGCACCGGGTCCTGCTCGAATGCGCCTGGGCCGCCCTGGAGAGTTCCGGATACGACACCGATCGGCAGGACGGCCCGGTCGGCGTCTACGCGGGCGCGGGCAACAACACCTACCTGCTCTTCAACATCGCCTCCCAGCCCGGCGCCGCGCAGATCCTCGGCGACAAGCAGACGGTGATCGGCAACCGGCCGGACTTCCTCGCCAGCCGGGTCTCCTACAAGCTCGGTCTGGAGGGCCCCGCCCTCAACATCCAGTCCGCCTGCTCCACGTCACTGGTCGCCGTGGTCGAGGCGTGCCAGGCGCTGCTGGCCTACCAGTGCGACACCGCACTGGCCGGCGGCGTCGCCGTCGACGGGACCAGGAGCAAGGGCTACGTCTACCGCCCGGACGGCATCTTCTCGCCGGACGGCTACTGCCGCACCTTCGACGCCCGCGCCCAGGGGACGGTGGGCGGCGACGGCGTCGGGATGGTGGTGCTCAAGCGCCTCAAGGACGCGATCACCGACAACGACCACATCCACGCGGTCATCAAGGGCTCCGCGCTGAACAACGACGGCTCCCGCCGGGCCGGCTTCAGCGCGCCCAGCGCCGCCACCCAGTCCGCCGTCATCTCCACCGCGCTGGCGAACGCGGACGTGCCGGCCGAGAGCATCGGCTACATCGAGCTGCACGGGACGGCCACCATCCTGGGCGACCCGATCGAGTTCTCCGCACTCGCCTCGGCCTACTCCGGGGTCGGGGAGCGCAGGTGCGCCCTCGGCTCCGCCAAGACCAACATCGGCCACCTCGACTCGGCCGCCGGGGTCGCCGGCCTGATCAAGACCGTGCTGGCGGTGGAGCACGGGCAGCTGCCGCCCACCCTGCACTTCGAGCGGCCCAACCCGCGGATCGACCTGGCCGGCAGCCCGTTCTACGTCAACACCGAGCTGCTGCCCTGGCCCGAGGGCGACGGCCCGCGCCGCGCCGGGGTCAGCTCCTTCGGCCTCGGCGGCACCAACGCCCACGTCATCCTCGAACAGGCCCCGGAGCTGCCGCGCGAATCCCGGCAGGCCGACGGCGCCGAGCAGCTGCTGGTGCTCTCCGCGAAGAGCCCGGAGGCCCTGGAGGCGGCCACCGACCAGCTGCACGACCACCTCCGGGCGCACCGCGAACTCCCGCTGGCCGATGTCGCGTTCACCCTCCAGCAGGGCCGCCGGGCGTTCCCGTACCGACGGATGCTGGTGGCCGGCGGCACCGAGGAGGCGCTGGCGGCGCTCGACGCCCGCGACGACGGTCGGCTGCTCACCGCGACCGCGCCCGAGGCCCCGCACCGGCCGGTGGCCTTCATGTTCACCGGCTTCGGCTCCCAGTTCCCCGGCATGGCGCGCGAACTCTACGCCCAGGAGCCGGAGTTCAGGGCGGCGATGGACGAGTGCGCCGGACTGCTGGAGCCGCTGCTCGGCACGGACATCCGCGAACTCGTGTTCACCGTCGACGAGTCCGCGGACGCCGCCCCCGGGCAGCTCTTCGACTTCAGCAGGCTGCTGCTCCAGCCGGAGCGCAGCGAGCACCCGCTGGACCAGCCACGCCTCGGCTACCCCGCGGTGTTCGCCCTCGAGTACGCCCTGGTCAAGCTCTGGGCCGCCTGGGGGGTCGAGCCCGAGGTGATGATCGGTCACAGCCTGGGCGAGTACGTCGCGGCCTGTGCAGCCGGGGTCTTCTCGCTGCCCGACGCCCTGCGCCTGGTCGCGGAACGCGCCCGGCTGATCGAGGAGCAGGGCGAGGGCGCGATGCTCGCCGTGCCGCTCTCCGAGGAGGCCGTCGCACGGTACACCGACGCGGAGGTCTGCCTCGCCGCGATCAACGGCCCGCAGACCTGCGTGCTCTCCGGCACCGTCGAGGGCATCGAGCGGGTGGCCGGCGAACTGCTGGCCGCCGACATCGCCACCCGCCGGCTGACCACCCGCTTCGCCTTCCACTCCCCGATGATGGACCCGGTCGTCGAGCGCTACGCCGAACTGGTCCGCTCGGTCCGGCTGAACGCCCCGGCCGTGCCGTTCGTCTCCAACCTGACCGGCACCTGGATCACCGACGACGAGGCCACCAGCCCCGAGTACTGGGCCCGGCACGTGCGGGAGAGCGTGCGGTTCGCGGACGGCCTGGCCACCCTGTGGTCCGTCCCGGACATCGCGATCGTCGAGATCGGCCCCGCGCCGGCCCTGACCCCCGGGGCCATCCAGCACCCCGCCGCCGCCGGCACCGACCGGGTCGTCCTCCCGTCCCTCCCCGGCGCCTTCCTCGGGCAGAGCGACCGCACCGCACTCCTGCGGGCCGCCGGACGCCTCTGGCTCGCCGGCCGGGAGCGCCCCTTCCCGGCCACGCCCGGCGCCCGGCGGGTCCCGCTCCCCTCCTACCCCTTCGAGCGGCGCACCTACTGGCTCGAACCCGGCACCGCCCAGCCCGGCAGCGGCTCGGCCCAGCAGCGGCGCGGCGACCTGCCCCAGTGGTTCTACACGCCGTCCTGGCAGCGGCTGGCCGGCGCACCGCAGCCCGCCGAGGTCGGCCTGGCCGACGAGCGCTGGCTCGTCTTCGCGGACGGGACCGGTGTCGGCCACCACCTCGCCGACCGCCTCGAAGGTCTCGGCGCCACCGTGCGCACGGTCTCACGGGGAGCCGGGTGGCACCGCAAGAGCGAGCGCGAGTACGTCCTCGACCCCGCCCGGCCGGAGCACTTCGGCCGACTCGCCGAGGCGCTGCGCGCCGAGGGGCCGCTGCCCGGTCGGGTGGTGCACTGCTGGAGCGTCGGCGACGACGCCGACCGGGCCACGGCGCCCGAGGACGTCCGGGCCCTGCTGCACCGCTCCTTCGACAGCCTGGTCCACTGGGTCCAGGCCACCGAGGCCGAGCTGATGACACGGCAGCAGCGCTGGGACGTGCTGTCCTCCGAGGTGCACGCCGTCCTCGGGGACGAGCCGCTCTGCCCGCCGAAGGCCACCGTCCAGGGCCTGTGCAAGGTGCTGCCGCAGGAGTACCCCTCGCTCAGCTGCGTCCACTTCGACCTGCGCCCCGAAGGCCCGCAGGCCGTACCCGGGCTGGTCGACCAGCTGCTGGCCGACCTCGCCGCCCCGCCCGCCGAGCGCACCATCGCGCTGCGCGGTCGGCACCGCTGGGCGCCGACGTACGTGACCGGCGCGCCGCGCCCGCGGGGTGGGTCCCCGGTCCGCCCCGGCGGGGTGTACCTGGTCACCGGCGGCCTCGGGAAGATCGGCCTGCTGATGGCCCGTGCCCTCGCCGACCGGGCCGAGGTGCGCCTGGTGCTGCTCGGACGGACGGGTCTGCCGCCCCGGGAGAGCTGGGCCGATCCGCAGCACCCGGAAGCGGTCCGGTCCGCGATCCGTGCCGTCCAGGAGATCGAGGCGCTCGGCTCCGAGGTGCTGGTGACCGCCACGGACGTCTCCGACCGCACGGCCATGCTCGCCCTGAAGGAGCGCGTCCTGCGGGAGTTCGGCCCGATCGACGGCGTGCTGCACTGTGCCGGCACCACCGGTACGGCGGCCCACCGGGAGGTCGCGGTCCTGGGTGCGGAGGAGGCCTCCTGGCACTTCGGCCCCAAGCTCTACGGCACGCAGGTGCTGCACGAGGTACTGGCCGACCAGCAGGTGGACTTCGCCGTCATCTGCTCCTCGATCGCCTCGCTGCTCGGCGGGCTCGGCTTCGGGGCGTACGCCGCCGCGAACGCCGCGCTCGACGCCTTCGCCCAGCGGCACCACAGCACCTCCCTGCCCTGGACCAGCGTCAACTGGGAGGCCTGGCACTTCTCCCAGGAGGACCGAGCGAATTCCGAACTCGGCGCGGCAGTACGCGAGTTGGCACTCACCCCGGCCGAGGGCCGACAGGTGTTCGACGCCCTGCTCGACGCGGTTCCCCAAGCGCAGATCATCACCTCCACCGGTGATCTGACGCTGCGTCAGGAACTGTGGGCCGACCCGGTGGCCGAGGCGCCGGCCCCGGCCGCACGGCACGAACGCCCCAACCTGCGCAACCCGTTCGTCGCCCCGAACGGCGAGACCGAACACCGGGTGGCGGAGATCTGGCAGGAGCTGCTCGGCCTGGAGAGCGTCGGCGTCCAGGACAACTTCTTCGAACTGGGCGGTAGTTCACTGCTCGGCCTGCAGGTCGTCCACCGACTGCGTCAGGGGCTGGCGGTGGCCGTACCGCTGACCATCGTCTACGAGGGCCCCACCGTACGCACCCTCGGCGCGCTCATCGACAACCTCCGGGCGGCGCGGTGATGGCGGCGCGCGGCGGTGTCGCGATCATCGGGATGGCGGGACGCTTCCCCGGCGCGGGGGACCTGACCGAGTTCTGGTCGAACCTGCGCGACGGCGTCGAGTCGATCGTCGCCCTGACCGACGAGGAGCTGACGGCGGCCGGGGTGCCGCCCGAAGTCTTCGGGCAGCCGAACTATGTCAAGGCCGCGCCCGCCTTCGCCGGCAGCGACCTGTTCGATGCGGAGTTCTTCGGGTACACCGCCCGCGAGGCCGAGGTGATGGACCCGCAGCACCGGCTCTTCCTGGAGACGGCCTGGGCGGCGCTGGAGCACGCCGGCTACGACGCCGCCCGGTACGAGGGCAGCATCGGTGTCTTCGGTGGCGCGGGGGCCAACCGCTACGTCCAGCACGTCTACTCGCACCAGCAGATCGTGGACACCCTGGGCCAGACCCAGATCCTGGTGGCCAACGAACTCGCCTTCCTGGCCTCCCGGGTGTCGTACAAGCTGGACCTGAAGGGCCCCGCGGTCTCGCTGCGCGCCGCCTGCTCGACCGCGCTGGTCGCCGCCCACACCGCCTGCCGGAGCCTGCTCGCCGGGGAGTGCGACCTCGCCCTGGCGGGTGGCGTCCACGTCGACCCGAACCCGGGCAGCGGCTACCTGCACCAGGACGGGTCCTTCGTGTCCCCGGACGGGCACGTCCGCCCGTTCGACGCGGACGCCCGGGGCACGGTCTTCGGGACGGGTGTCGGTCTGGTCACGCTGAAGCGGCTGGAGGAGGCGCTGGCCGACGGCGACACCGTCCACGCCGTGATCAGGGGCTCGGCGATCAACAACGACGGCGCGGTGAAGGTCGGTTTCACCGCCCCGAGCGTCACCGGCCAGGCCGCGGTCATCTCCGCCGCGCTCGCCGGCGCGGGCCTCGCACCCACGGACATCGACTACGTCGAGGCGCACGGCACGGGCACCTCGCTGGGCGACCCGATCGAGGTGCAGGCGTTGTCACGGGCGTTCGGCGACACCGGGTCCTGGGCCCTCGGCTCGGTCAAGGGGAACGTCGGCCACCTCGACGCCGCCGCCGGCATCTCGGGCCTGCTCAAGACCACGCTCGCGCTCAAACACGAACTCCTCCCCGCCTCGCTGAACTACACCCGCGGCAACCCCGACATCGACTTCGCCAACAGCCCGTTCCACGTGCAAGCGGAATCGACTCCCTGGCCACGCACCGAGAACCACGTCCGCCGCGCCGGAATCAGCGCCTTCGGCTTCGGCGGCAGCAACGCCCACCTCATCCTCGAAGAGGCTCCGGCCGTCGAAGCCTCCCCCGCCGGCACACGCCCCACCGAAACACTCATCCTGTCCGCCCGAACCCCGCAAGCACTCGAAGAAGCCACCGACCGACTGGCCGCCCACCTGCGCCACGAACAGCCCAACCTCGCCGACGCCGCCCACACCCTGGCCACCGGCCGCCGCACCTTCCCCCACCGCCGCACCGTCACCGGCACCACCCCCGACACCATCGCCACCGCCCTGGAGACCCGCGACCCCGCCCACGTCACCACCAGCCACACCACCCGCGAGACCGCACCGTTGGTCTTCCTCTTCAGCGGCCAGGGCTCCCAGCACCCCGGCATGGCCCACGACCTCTACCAGCACGAGCCCGTCTTCCGCACCTGCGTCGACGAATGCGCCGAACTCCTCGCACCACACCTCGGCGAGGACATCCGCGAGGTGATCTTCACCCAGGACCCCCGACTCGACCAGACCCAGTGGGCCCAACCCGCCCTCTTCGTCATCGAATACGCCCTCACCCGGCTCTGGCACTCCTGGGGCATCACCCCCACCGCCATGCTCGGCCACAGCCTCGGCGAATGGACCGCCGCCTGCCTCGCCGGCGTCTTCACCCTCCCCGACGCCCTCCGCCTCGTCGCCCTCCGCGGCCGCCTCATGCAGGCCCAGGCCCCCGGCGCCATGCTCAATGTGATGGCCGACCGCACCACCGTCGAAGCCGCCCTCCCCCACACCCTCTCCCTCGCCGCCCACAACGGCCCCCGCGACTGCGTCGTCTCCGGCCCCCACAACGCCATCCAGGCCTTCACCACCCTCGCCGAAGAACACGGCTGGCCCACCCAACCCGTCACCACCTCCCACGCCTTCCACTCCCCCCTGATGGAACCGGCGATCACGGAATTCACCACCGCCGTCGCAGACGTGCCCCGCCAGACACCGAACACCCCCTTCATCTCCAACACCACCGGCACCTGGATCACCGACCAACAAGCCACCGACCCCGCCTACTGGGGCCACCACATCCGCGCCACCGTCGAATACACCACCGGCATCCGCACCACCACCACCGAACCAGGCACCACCCTCCTCGAAATCGGCCCCGGCCAGACCCTCACCAGCCTCGCCCGCCGCACCCTCACCAACACCGCCACCCAGGCCACCACCCTCGCCTCCCTCCCCCACAAACGCGACCCCCGCACCCCCTCCGAAACCATCCAACGCACCCTCACCACCCTCTGGCTCACCGGCACCACACCCGACTGGACCACCTACCACACCCACCAACAACGCCGCCGCATCCCCCTCCCCACCTACCCCTTCCAACACAAGCGCTACTGGCTCGAACCCCAGATCCCGCAGGCGGCG
>NZ_JBIVVI010000039.1:0-17015 GCF_044757675.1 Kitasatospora sp. NPDC091257 | reverse complement strand
GGGTGAGGAGGGCCAGCACGGCACCGGTGGGGGCGCCGATCAGCCACAGGATCCGCCAGCCGAACACCGGTTCCAGCCACAGCGCCGAGCCGGCGGCGACCAGGTAGCCGACCGCGGTGGCGACGACGGAGAGCGCCACCACCACCGATCCGCGGACCTTTCCGCCGACGGTCTCGGTGAGCAGGGTGATCAGCAGCGGGGCGAGGCCGCCGACCGCCACGCCCATGAGGGCGCACATCACCAGGTTGCCCTCGAAGGTGGGCATCGAGCCGCACATGCTGGTGGCGGTGAACCCGAGGGTGGCGATCAGGTAGGAGCTGCGGCGGCCGATCCGGTCGGTGAGCACGCCGAACAGCAGCGCCCCGGTCGCCGTCCCGGTCAGTCCGCAGACCGCCAGCAGGGAGGCCGCGCGGGGGTCGAGCCCGTACTCGGCCCGCATGCCGGGGATGACGAAGCCCAGGGTGGAGGTCTTGCTGATGTCGATGGTGAGGGCGGCCGTACCGATGAGAAGAATCAGCAGCCGGCCGCGCCGCCCCGTCCCGGAGTCGGCCTCGACGGATTTCGGCCGCCCGCGCAGGGCGGCGCCGGCCACCACGATCAGCAGGCCGGCGAGGGCGGTGAACATCTCCGGCATCTCCGACAGGGCCATGCCGTGCAGCTTTCGCCCGTCGTCGGCCGCCATGTGGGCCATCGGCATCGCGGGATCCATGGCGAAGGAGTGGTGGAAGGCCACTGCGGAGGAGACCAGCACGATCAGGCTGCCCAGGGCGAGGAGCAGTGTGGCGCCGGTGGTCCGGCCGGGGGGTGTGGTGGTGGACAAGAGCGACCTCCGTCGAGCGCTGGTGTGGTGGTCGCGCGACCGGGCGTCGACATTTCTCCTCCGGCCGTCGGCCGCCCCTGGAATGTCGCGCTGAGTGACTGGAAAGCTATGCCCGGCGCCGCGCGGGCTGCTTCTCGCATTGTGCGGGGATCGGAGGGTTGTGGGCGCGAACGTCCCTGACATAAGGGCGTTTTGCTTGACTGAGGGAATGAGTCCGCGTCGCACGGATCCCGGTGCCCGTCCGGCACTGGTGGACATCGCCGCCCGGTTGCTGGCGGAGGAAGGGCCGCAGGCGCTGTCCGCCCGCCGCATCGCGAGCGAGAGCGGCACCTCCACCATGGCCCTGTACACCCACTTCAACGGAATGCGCGGGCTGGTGCGCGCCATGGTTCATGAAGGGTTCACCCGGCTCCAGCACTACTTCACCCTGGTGGAGTTCAGTGACGACCCGGTGAGCGACCTGGCGTTGCTGGGTCGTGCGTACCGGTGCAATGCGCTGGCCAACCCCCACCTGTACGCGGTGATGTTCGGGGGCTCCTCGCTGGCCGGGTTCTCGCTGGGCGAGGAGGACCGGCAATACGGCCGTTACACTCTGGCCGGCGTGGCCGAGTGCGCCGCCCGCTGCATCGAGGCGGGCCGGTTCCGCTCGGAGGACGCCGAGCTGGTGGCGCATCAGATGTGGTCCGCGGTGCACGGTTTGGTGGTCCTGGAGCTCGGCGACTACCTGACCGAGCCGTGCGACGCCGATCGGCTGCTGGAGGCGCAGTTGGTGGGGCTGATGGTCGCGGCCGGCGACATCCTGGAGGCCGCGGTCGCATCGGTGGCGGCCTCCGTGGAGCGACTGTGGGAGGAGGTGGACCCGGCGACGACCGACTCGGACTGAGGGCGGGGCCGGCGCGATCCGCGGTGAATTCCCGAACGGTTCCGCTCCGACGCCGGGCCGGCGCAGCCGTCACATGAGTACTCCTGAATCACATCCGTCCCGTCCGTGACATCCGTATGCCCCCCTCCGGCGCATCTCGCCAATTGCTTCAATAGTTCAAACGCATACCGGCCGGTATTCCACCTCTCGACTTTGCCAAATCAACGCGCGAGGAAGTCGTTGAACTTGTCATGTCCGCCTGCTACGGTCATCAGTCGTTATCACGGTGCCACGGTGTGTCACCGTCGCTTAACAGAAGGGAGAGGGTAAACCTCGCGCGCTCCGGTATCTCAGGCCGCCCGCCCCCCTCGGCCGCGTTCCAGGACGCAATACCGGAGTGGAGTTTCCGTCGTCCACCGGTACTGCGAGAACCTGGAGTCATTGTGAAGCCCGCAATCGAAGAGGCCGTGGCCCGAGCCATCGAGGTCATGCACGAGAACATCGGCGAAATACTGACCATAGACGACATGGCGCAGGCGGCCGTCTACAGCAAATTCCACTTCTCCCGGGAATTCCAGCGGGTGACCGGGGTCTCACCGAGACGCTTCCTGTCCGCCATCCGCATCGAGGCCGCCAAACGTCTGCTCATCGAGACGGACCTCAGCGTGACCGAGATCAGCCACCGCGTCGGCTACAACAGCGTCGGCACCTTCAGCTCACGGTTCGCCAGCAGCGTCGGCACGTCGCCCACGATGTTCCGCCAGTTACGCGGCTTCACCACCAGCATCGAACTCGAACGGCGGCGCTGGGCCCGACCCACGGATCTCGCCACCGTCCGCGGCGAGATCCGGGCTCCCGTCGCCGACGGCCTCGGCCGCGTCTTCGTCGGGCTCTTCCGCACCCGCATCCCGGAGGGCCGGCCGGCCGCCTGCACCGTCCTCCCCCGCCCCGGCGCCTTCCTCCTCGAACACGTGCCGCCCGGGACCTGGTACCTCCTCGCCCACTCCGTCCCCGCCTCCTTCGACGAAGTCCTCACCGGCGAGGTCTCCGTCGGCTCCGTCGGCCCCGTCGAGATCAGGGCGAACGTCCCGCCGAAGCCGCTCGAACTGCGCCTGCGACCCGTGCACGCCCTCGACCCGCCCGTCCTGCTCGCGCTGCTGGACGTCCGGGCGGCGGCCCTCGCCAGGAACGAACGGCTCTCCGAGGCCGGTTGAGCCGGCGCCGGGGAGCCGGCCGCGCGGCCCGGGGGCGGGGCTCCGGGCCCACGGGGGACGGCGGCCGACGCGCCACGGGCTCCCCGGACATGACGAAGGGGCGGCGGCCGGCTCACGCCGGCCACCGCCCCCGGGAGGAGACTCAGGCCCGTCGCCTCACGGCGATGACCGCCGCACCCACCACGCACGCGACGGCGGCGGTGACGTAGGCGAGGTGGTACCCGGCGAGCTGGTCGCCGCTGGTCCCCGCAACCAGGACCATCACCGCCACGCCCGCGCTGGCGCCGATCTGCTGCGTCACGACGTTCACCGCGCCGGCGACGGCCTGCTGCTGCTCCGGGACGCCGGAGAGGCCGGCGGACGTCATCGAGGGGAAGTTCAGCCCCTGGCCGATGCCGCTGACCACCAGACCGGGCATCACGTGCAACAGGTAGTTCCCGTCCTGCGGCGTGCCCAGCCACAGCCCGGTGCCCACGCCGATCAGGACGAGGCCGACGGCCATCAGCGTCCGCGGGGAGTACGTGGCCAGCAGGCGGCCGGTGGCGAAGTTGGCGGTGAGGAACACCGCCAGGGACATCGGCACCAGGGCGATGCCGGACTCGAAGGGCGAGTAGTGCAGCATCCCCTGCAGGTACAGGGGCGCGAAGAACAGCATCCCGACCGAGCCCATGTACTGGAGGAACGCGGCCAGGCTCGCCTCCCGCACCGAGCCGATCCGGAAGAGGCCGAGCGGAAGCACCGGGTCGGCGGTGCGGTGCTCGCGCACCACGAACAGCACCAGGGAGAGCACCGCGGCGCCGAGCACGATCCACGCCGTGGCGCCGCTGCTGCTCACGCCGACGACGAGCAGGGTGAGGCCGAGCGTGCCCGTGATCGCTCCGGGCAGGTCCAGTCGACCGCGGTGCCCGACGCCGTCGGGCAGTCCGATGCGCGTCGCGCCCAGCACACCGAGACCCACCAGCACCGAGAACCACAGCACCGAGCGCCAGCCGAAGAACTCGGTCAGGACGCCGCCCAGCAGCACCCCGCCGCTGAAGCTCGCGGCGCCGACGGCCGCGTACACCCCGAAGGCCCGGTTGCGCGCCGGACCGGCCGGGAACGTGTCGGTGAGCAGGGCCAGCGCGGCCGGCCCCGACAGGGCGGCGCCGATGCCCTGGACCGCTCTCGCGCCCAGCAGCGTCACGGTGTTGGGGGCCACCGCCCCGACCAGCGCGGAGACGGTGAACAGGGCGACGCCGGCCTCGAACACCCGCCGCCGCCCGATCACGTCGGCCAGTCGGCCGCCCACCAGCAGGAAGCCGGCGAACGTGACGGCGTAGGCGGTCATCACCCACTGGAGCGTGCTCTCGTCCAGGTGGAAGCGCTCCCCCACCGAGGGCAGCGCCGCGTTGAGCACTCCGAGGCCGCTCACGTCCAGGGCCAGCGCCCCGGCCAGGACGCCGAGTGCGAGTCCCGGCCGGCGGACCCGTGAGGCCGCGGCGCCGGTGGTGTCGCCGGTGGTGTCAGTGGTGTCGGTCATGCGGGCCTGCCGTGGAAGTCGCGGCCGGCGAGTGCCCGCCCGAGGTGGTCGCGTCCGGGTAAGGAGCTGCTGGCATCGGCTGACGCCCTATCAAATTTGTCAACTGCCATGCGGACAGCTTGCATTGGTCGATCGTCCGCTGTCCACTCCGCCCCGCGCCCGCAGATGGAACTGAACGGTACCGTCCGAGGAGATCGAATCGGACACTTTGGCGATCAAATCTCGCCAGCGCTTCAACCGGCCCGCAAAGTGCGCAATCCTGGAGTCGCTGGACTCTCCGCGCTCAAGGGCGGACGAAAGAAAGCGGCACTGCGAAATCCCGGCAGCGAGATTGCACGACAGATCCACCGGCAGGGCCGCACGGGGGCGGTGAGAATTCCACAGTGAGCCGCTGAATCGCGACCACCCGAGTCACTTCGAAGTTTGCCGTCGTCACACCATGCACGGCCGCACCGCACAGCCGGAACTTCGGGCAGCCATTCCCCCCTCCCCGCGCGAGGAGCAGTGTTGTCCCATCGCATGTCCATGCATGTCATGTACAGGTCGGATCTAGCATTCGTCGTCGAACTGCCTTGATGCGGAATCACTGACGAGCCCCCCTTGTGAACGATCGGTTGTGAAGCTCCACCCGCCCATTTCACCAGCCCTGCTGAGGGAGTCGCCATGCCCCAAGAGCGCGCAGCGCGAGACATATCCGCCGTCACGGACTTCCTGCTATCCCGTTTTGCCGAGCTGTTGGACCTGTCCCCGAACTCGGTGGACCGGTGGGCGCCGATGCACCGGTACGGACTGGACTCGCTGAAGTCGGTGAACCTCGCGGCCGCCCTGTCCGAGTTCCTCGGCTGGCAGGTCCCCGCCACCTGGATGTGGCAGTACCCGACCGTCGACGGCCTGGCCCGGGCACTCGTCGAGGGCCCGCGTGCCGCGGAGCCCGCCCCGACCACCCGGCGCCGCACGCCCTCGCACGAGCCCGTCGCGGTCGTGGGCATCGGCTGCCGGTTCCCCGGAGGGCCGGACCCGTCCGCGTTCTGGCGGCTGCTGGTCGAGGGCGGCGACGCCGTCGGACCGGTGCCGGGCGCCCGCCGCGAGCTGCTGAACGACCGGGTGCGCTGGGGCGGATTCATCGACGGCATCGACCGCTTCGACCCGCTGTTCTTCGGCATCTCGCCCCGCGAGGCCGTCCAGATGGACCCGCAGCAGCGCCTGATCCTGGAGCTGTCCTGGGAGGCGCTGGAGGACGCGGGCATCGCGCCGCACAGCCTGGTCGGCAGTGACACCGGCGTGTTCATGGCCTCCTGTTGGGGCGACTACGCCGCCCTGGCGCACTACCGCGGCCCCGACAGCCAGATCACCCCGCACACCGCGACCGGCATGCACGACGGCATCATCGCCAACCGCGTCTCCTACATCCTCGGCCTGCAGGGCCCCAGCATGGCCATCGACTCCGCCTGCGCGGGGTCTCTGATCTCGGTGCACGTGGGCTGCCAGTCGATCCAGCTGGGCGAGAGCGACCTGGTGCTCGCCGGTGGCGTGAACCTGAGCTTCGTCTCCGACTACTACACCGCCATGGACGCGATGGGCGCGCTCGCCCCGGACGGCCGCTGCAAGTCCTTCGACGCCCGCGCCAACGGCTACGTCCGCGGCGAGGGCGCCGGCGTCGTCGTGCTCGCCCCGCTGAGCGTGGCGCTGGAGCGCGACCTGCCGGTGTACTGCCTGATCAAGGGCAGCTCCTCCAACAACGACGGCCTGAGCAACGGCATGACGGCGCCCAACCCCCAGGCGCAGGAGAAGATGCTCCGCACCGCCTGGCAGCGGGCCGGCATCTCCCCGGACCTCGTGGACTACATCGAGTGCCACGGCTCCGCGACACCGCTCGGCGACCCGATCGAGGCCAACGCCATCGGCGCCGTCCTGGGCGGCGACCGCCCGCAGCCGCTGCGGCTCGGCTCCGTCAAGTCCAACGTCGGCCACCTGGAGGCGGCCGCCGGCATCGTCGGCCTGGTCAAGCTCGCGATGTCGATGCGCAACGGCGTGCTGCCGCCGAGCCTGCACTACACCGCGCCGAACCCGCAGATCCTGTTCGACGAGTACAACCTCACCGTCCAGGACCGGCTGGAGCCGTGGCCGCGGCACTCCGACGCCCGCCGCGGCGGCGTCAGTTCGTTCGGGTTCGGCGGCTCGATCTGCCACGTCGCCGTCGAGGAGCTGCCGCGCCCCGAGGCCTCGCTCCTGCTGCTGGCCGCGGACTCCCGCGAGGCGCTGGCCGAGCGGGCCCGGGCGCTGCGCGACGCGACCGACCTGCGCGCGCTCTGCCGCCGCACGCCCGGCGACGGCCCGTTCCGGCTCGCGGCCACCGCCCGCGACATGGCCGAACTCAGGAGCAGCCTCGACGCCTTCGGCAGCGGTGCGCAGGCCCCCGGACTGAGCGTCGGCGAGCAGGCCGGCCGCCGGCCGCGGGTGGCGTTCCTGTTCTCGGGCAACGGCTCGCAGTGGGTCGGCATGGGCCGGCAACTGCTCGCCGGCCAGCCGGTGTTCCGCCGGTCGATGATGAAGTCCGACAAGCGGATGCGGGAGCTGCTCGGCTTCTCGCTCGTCGAACAGCTGCTGGCCCCCGACGGCCGCCTCGACGACATGGACGTCTTCCAGCCGCTGCTGTTCTCCCTGCAGGTCGCGCTGGCCGAGACCTGGCGCTCGCTGGGGGTGGAGCCGGATGTCGTCGTGGGGCAGAGCGTCGGCGAGTTCGCCGCCTCCCACATCGCCGGCGCCCTCGACTTCGACGACGCCTCCCGCCTGGCCGCCCACCACGGCCGGCTCCTCCAGCTGCTGGCCGTGGGCCGCGGCGAGGGCATCGTGGTGATGGCCCCCGCGGACGAGGTCCGGCCGCACCTGACCGGCGGGCTCACCCTCTCCGGCTACAACGGCCTCAACTCCACGCTCGTCACCGGCACGCCGCAGGAGATCGACGACCTCGTCGAGCGGCTGACCGCGGCCGGCGTCACCAACCACCGGGTGCGGATGGGCCACGCCCCGCACTCGGCGCTGGTCGACCACGTCCTCGCCCCGCTGAAGGTCGAGCTCGACGGCATCAGGCCCCGGAGCACCCGCATCCCGATGATCTCGACGGTCACCGGCGAACTCGTCGACGGCGCGGAGCTCGGACCGGACTACTGGGCGGACAACCTGCGCCGGGAGATCCGGGTGGTCGACGCCCTGACGAAGCTGCGCGACCACGACGTCGACGCGGTGATCGAGCTCAGCCCGCACCCCCTCCTGCTCAAGTCGGCCTCGGAGATCCTGCCGGCGACCACCCTGCCCTCGCTGCGGCGCGGCGCCGACGAGGCCTCGACCCTGCTCGGCTCGCTCGGCGCCCTGTACACCGCCGGGCACCCCGTCGCGGCCCACCCCTTCCTGGCCGGCGACCGGGGACGGCACGTCGCGCCGAGCCCGGGCGACGCCGCGGCCGACGGGCAGCTGCACCTGGTGCCCGTCACCGCCCGGACCGCGGGCGCGTTGACCGACACCTGCCGCGAGCTGTCCAACCACGTCGAACGCGACCCCGGCCTGCGGGTCTCCGACCTCGCCTACACCCTCGCCGCCAGGCGCACCCACCACAGCCACCGGATCGCGCTGTTCGCCCGCGACCGGCAGGACGTCCTGGACGGACTCGCCCGGGTCGCCGCCGGGCAGCCGCACCCCGACGTGGTCACGGGCACGGTCTCCGGCAACGCCGACCGGCGGGTGGCGCTGGTGTTCTCCGGCGGCGGCACCCAGTGGGTCGGCATGGGCCGCGAACTGCTGCGCTCCCACGCCGGCTTCCGGGCCTCGATGCACGCCTGCGACGCCGCCGTGCGCGCGGCCGGCGGCTTCTCGGTGCTCGACCACCTCGCCGCCCCCGCGGAGGAGGCCCGGTACGAGGAGATGGACTTCCAGCAGCCCGTGCTGTTCGCCCTGCAGGTCTCGCTGGCGAAGGTCTGGATCGACCTGGGCATCGAGCCGGCGGCCGTCGTCGGGCACAGCCTGGGCGAGGTCGCGGCCGCCTGCGTGGCCGGCGCGCTGTCGCTGGAGGACGCCGCCCGGGTCGTGGTCGCGCGCTCGCACCTGCTGGAGCGCAAGGCCGCCGAGGGCGCCATGATCTCGGTCGACCTGCCGGAGGAGGAGCTGCGGCCGCGGCTCGCCCCGTACGCCGAGCACGCCGCCGTCGCCGTGGTCAACAGCCCCACCAGCGCGGCGGTCTCCGGCTCGCCCGAGGCCGTCGACGCCCTGGAGGCCGATCTCAGGCGGGACGGCGTCTCGGTCCGGCGGATCCGGGTCGAACGGCCGGTGCACAGCCCCGGCATGGACCCGCTGATCGAGCCGCTGCGCGAGAGCATCGACGGCATCACCCCGCTGGCGCCGGCCATCCCCTTCCACTCCACCGCGCTGGCCGACACGGTGAACCCGGTCGCCGACGTCGACTACTGGGTGCACAACCTGCGCAACCAGGTCCGGTTCGCCGAGACGATCGGTGCGCTGGTCGACCGGGGTGTCTCCACCTTCATCGAGATCGGCCCGCACGAGACGCTGCGCGGCGCGGTCGAGGAGATCGGGCTGTCCCGCGGCGTCCAGGTGCACGCGATCAACTCCCTGCGGCGTGAGGAGAGCGACGTCCGCTGCCTGCTGGGCGCCGCCGCCTCGCTGTACGTCAGGGGCCTGCCGCTGACCTTCGACCCGCTCTTCGCCGACGACGTCGAACTCGTGGAGACCCCGCTCGTCCAGTGGCAGAAGGAGCGCTACTGGATCGACACCGACACCGAGCCCCGCGGCGCGACGGCGCCCGCCCCGGCCGTCGGGACCGCGGCCGTGGCCGCGACGGTGGCCGCTCCGGTCGAGGTGCGGCCGGCGGCGGCGCCGGCCACGGCGGACCGGCCGGTGGCGGAGGTCGTCCTCGCCGAACTGGCCGACGCGCTGGGCGTGCCGGTGAGCAGGTTCGACGAGAACGCCGGTCTGCGCGACTTCGGCCTCGACTCGATGCTGGCGATCCGCCTCGTCAACAAGATGCAGGCGGTGCTCGGGCACCGGGTGTCGCCGGTGGTGTTCCTGGACGGGCGCTCCATCGCCGAGGTCGTCGGCCACTTCGTCGGGCTCTCCGGCGGACCGGCCGCGCCCGCCCCGGCGGTGCCGGCGCCCCAGGCGCCGGCCGCGGCCGCCCGGCCCGCCCCGGTCCCCGAGGCCGCGCCGAAGCGGTCGTTCCTGGAGGACCTGTCCGAACTGGACGCCGAGGAGCTGGTGGAGGAGCTGGACGCGCGCGGGCTGCTGGAGGCCACCGACGCGCCGGCGCTGGAGCAGCTGCGCGCCGAAGGCCTCGGTCTCGAAGTGGCGCCGGCCTCGCACGGCCAGGCCTCGCTCTGGTTCATGCAGATGGTCGCGCCGGACGCCGTGCCGTACAACTTCATGGTGACCGCCCGGATCCGGACGGCGGTCGACGAGGAGGCCCTGGAGCACGCCGTCCGGGCCGTGCTGGACCGGCACCCCGCGCTGCGCACCGTCTTCGTGGAGGCGGGCGGCAGCCCGTACCAGGTCGTCCTGGACGAGCCGGTGTACGAGTTCCTCGTGGTGGACACCTCCGACCTGGACGACGAGCAGGCCCGCGAGGAGCTGGCCCAGTACGGGCACGAGCCGCTCGACATGGACAACGGGCCGCTGGTGCGGATCGTCCTCATGCGGCGCGGACCGTCCGACCACTACCTGATGGTGCTCGTCCACCACATCGCGTCGGACGCGGCCTCGGCCGACGTCATGATCCGCGAACTCCAGGAGTACTACGAGGGCGCCGACCCCGCCCGCAGCGCGCCGGTCGCCCCGTACACCGAGTTCGTCGAGTGGGAGCGGCAGTGGCTGGCCGGTCCGGCGGCCGAGGCGGCCCTGGACTGGTGGTCGCGGAAGCTGGCCGACCCGCCCGCCCACCTCGACCTCTCCAGCAAGGAGCGGCCGCCGGGCGTCACCTACGAGGGCCGCGACATCGCGTTCCGCTGGAGCGCCGAGGAGACCCGCCTGCTGCGGGAGTTCGCGGTGCGCGAGGGCGTGTCGGTGAGCACCGTCGTGCTGGCCGGGTTCTTCGCCACGCTCAACCGCGCGGCCGGGACCGAGGACTCGGTGCTGGCCACCGCCATCGCCCAACGGGCCGAGCCCGGCTGGGAGTCCGCCATCGGCTACTACCTCAACACCGTGCTGGTGCGGGCGAACCCCTCCGGCGGGCGGAGCTTCCGCGAGCTGCTGAGCGAGGTCCATGCCTTCTCGCTCGGCCTCCTGGAGCACATGAACTACCCGCTCGACCTGCTGGCCTCCCAGCTGAAGCCGCCGCGCGCCGAGGGCCGCTCCCCCTGGTTCGACGTGGTGGTCAACTGGCTGTCCTCGGACGCCTTCCCCCGCTCCGTCAAGCTCTTCCACGGCATCGGCGAGACCATCGCCCCGGACGGCGCGCTGCCACTCGAACCGCTCCAGGTGCGCCGGCACCTCGCCAAATTCGACCTGGAGATCTCGATGGCCGACATCGACGGCAGGGTGGCCGGCCACGTCCAGTTCAAGCCGAGCTACCTGGAGCGGCGGACCGTGACGGCCCTGCTCGCGCTGTACCGCACCGTGCTCTTCGACTCGATCGCCCGACCCGACCAGGCCCTCGGCGACATCGCGCCGACCGGCCTCCCCAAGGAGACGGACAAGTGACCGAAACCCTGCACTCCGAGTTCATCGCCCAGGCGGTCAAGAACCCCGACGCGACCGCGGTCTACTCCGACGCCGGCGTCCTGACCTACGGCGAGCTGAACGAGCGGTCCCGGGTGCTGGCCGAGCGGCTGGTCGCCGACGGCGCGGGCCCCGGCGTCCCGGTCGGCATCTGCGTCGAGCGCACCCCCGACCTGCTCGTCGCCGTCCTGGCGGCCCTGCGCTCCGGATCCTGCTACCTGCCGCTGGACCCGAACTACCCCGCCGACCGGCTGACCTTCATGGTCCAGGACAGCGGGACCCGCCTGCTGCTCACCACGCCCGCGTCCCGGGCCAGCTGCCCGCCCGGGCCGACGGTCGTCGTGCTCGGGGACGGCGTGACCACCGAGGCCGGCGCGAAGCCCGTCGCGGTCGTGCCCGAGGACACCGCGTACGTCATCTACACCTCGGGCTCCACCGGCAGGCCCAAGGGCGTGGCCGTGCGGCACTCCGGCGCCGTGGCGATGCTCGCCGAGATGGACCGGGTCCTGGAGGGCTGCGACCTGAGCGGCGTCTCGGCCGCCAGCTCGATCTGCTTCGACCTGTCCGTGATGGAGATCTTCAACGCGCTGTGCCGCGGCGGCGCCGTGGTGCTCGTCGAGAGCGCCGTGCACCTGCCGGAGAGCCGGTACGTGGACCGGGTCACCCACCTGTCCGTCGTCCCGTCGGTGATGAACGGCCTGCTCGACGCCGGCGCCCTGCCCCCGAACGTGCGCTCGATCGTGTTCGGCGGCGAGGCCCTGCGCCGCAAGCTGGTCGACCGGGCCTACCAGGAGACCGGCGCCACCCGGGTGTTCAACGCCTACGGCCCTACCGAGGGCACCGTCTTCTGCTCGTTCGGGCTGGTGCCCGAGGAGGGGACCGACGAGCCGACCATCGGCCCGCCGACCACCACCGACCTGGTCTACGTGCTCGACGACGAGCTGAAGCCGCTGCCGGTCGGCGAGGCCGGCGAGCTCTACCTCGGCGGCGTCGGCCTCGCGCACGGCTACGTCAACCGGCCGCGCACCACCGCCGAGCGGTTCCTGCCGGACCCGTTCCGCAGCGGCGAGCGCATGTACCGCACCGGGGACGTCGTCAAGTTCACCGAGAGCGGCGAACTCCAGTTCCTCGGCCGCTCCGACCACCAGGTCAAGCTGCGCGGCTACCGGATCGAGCTGGAGGAGGTCGAGGCCCGGCTGACCGCCTGCCCCGAGGTCCGGGAGGCCGCCGCCACCGTCCGGGGCAACCGGCTCGTCGGCTACGTCGTGCCCGCGGGCGACGGCGCGCCGCAGGACGGCCCCCGGCTGGACGCCGCGCTCCAGAGCGCCGTCACCGGCAGGCTCGCCGTCGAACTGCCCGACTACATGGTGCCCGCGACGCTCGTGTTCCTGGACGCCCTCCCGCTGGGCCCGGGCGGGAAGCTCGACCGCAACGCGCTGCCCGAGCCGCCGGCCGCCGACACCGACGGGCCGCTGACCGCCGCCGCCACGCCGACCGAGATCGCGCTGTCGGAGATCTGGGGCCAGCTGCTCGACCTCGAACCGTCGACCATCGACGTGCAGTCCGCCTTCTACGACCTCGGCGGCGACTCGCTGCTGCTCGTCCGCCTCGCCCGGCTGATGACCCGGCGCTTCGACCGCCGCGTCCGCGTGCCCGACCTCTTCAGCTTCCGCGACATCGCCTCCCTCGCCCGCTGGCTCGACGACGAGTTCGGCGCCACCCCCGAGGTGGTCCAGTCGGCCCGCCAGCGGGCCGGTGCCCGCCGTGCCGCCCTGCGCGGCCGCGGCGGCGCCACCGGCCGCTGAGTCACGCCCCCTACCCGACACGAAGCAGGAGCCTTCCATGACCGACAGCCCCGAGCAGGAGTACGACCCGGGTGACGTGGCCATCATCGGCATGTCCCTGCGGGCACCGGGTGCCCGCACCAAGGAGCAGTTCTGGGACATCCTCGTCAACGGCCGGGAGACCGTGTCCTTCCTGGCCAAGGAGGACATCCACGTCGACGAGACCCTGATCCACAGCCCGTTCTACGTACGGGCCTGCGGCGTGCTCGACACGTACGACAAGTTCGACCCGTCGGTGTTCGGCATCAGCGACCGGATGGCGGCCGCGATGACCCCGGAGAACCGGCTGTTCCTGGAGAGCGCCTGGGAGTCGCTGGAGGACGGCGGCTACGACCCGGACCGGCTCAAGGCCGAGATCGGCATGTACGGCGCCAACAACCCGCAGACCGCCGCGCTCTACAGCTCCCCGCCGGACCGGGTGTCGGTCGGCCCCGAGGCGATCGAGGCCAGCCTGGCGTGGTCGCCGGACACCATGACCTCCAACGCGCTGTACTACATGGGCCTCACCGGCGAGGCCGTCACCGTCGCCGCCGTCTGTGCGGGCTTCCACTACTCGGTGCACCTGGCCTGCCAGTCGCTGCTGCTGGGCCAGAGCGACATGGCGATAGCCGGCGGCTCGATGGTCCGCCTGCCGCACCCCCGCGGTCACCTCTGGGAGGAGAACCGCATCCTGTCGAAGGACGGCCACTGCCGCCCGTTCGACGCCAACGGCACCGGCACCGCGCTGTCCAGCGGCGTGGTCACCGTGCTGCTGAAGCCGCTCGGCCAGGCCGTCGCCGATCGCGACCACGTCTACGCCGTGGTCCGGGGCTCGGCCGTCAACAACAACGGCGTCAGCGCGATGGCGTACGGCCTGGCCCAGCCCGAGCGGCTGAGCGCCTGCATCGCCGCCGCCATGGAGGTGGGCGGCGTCACCCCGGACACCGTGTCCATGTACGAGGCCAACGGCCTCGGCCTGCCGATGACCGACGAGCTCGAAGTGCACGCGGCGACCATGGCGTTCGGGAAGCAGACCGCGACCACCTCGATCGGCGGGGTCAAGGGCAACGTGGGCCACGGCGGCGTGGTGTCGGGCGGCTTCGGCGCGATCAAGGCCGCGCTGGCGCTGTACCACAAGACGCTCCCGGCGACGATCAACCTGACGGAGGTCAACCAGGACCTCGACTTCCCCAGCACCCCGTTCGTGCCGCAGATCGAGGGCGCGGCCTGGGAGCCGGAGGCCGGCATCCGCCGCGCGGGCATCACCTCGATCGGCGGCGGCGGCTACAACGCCCACCTGCTGCTGGAGGAGGCGCCGGCGCCCGCCGAGCGCGCTCCCGAGGAGGCGGGCCGGCCGCGGCTGGCCACCCTGTCCGCCCTGGACGACGACGCGCTGGGCCGCCAGCGCACCCGCCTCAAGGAGTGGCTGGAGGCGAACCCCGGCCTGCGCCTGGACGACGTGTGCTTCACCCTCAACCTCGGCCGCAAGGTGATGGCCCGCCGGTGGGCGGCCGTGGTCCGCAGCCGCGAGGAGCTGATCGCGGCGCTGTCCGACGACGCCGCCCGCGGCGCGGCCACCACGACCGCCGCCGCCCCGCGGACCGACCCGGGCGCCTTCTCGCGCAACGACAGCGGGATCGTGCCGGCGGGCCGGGACCACGAGGCGCTGTCCGACCTGGCCGCCGCCTGGGTGACCGGCCAGCAGGTGGACTTCGACGCCCTGCACCTCGGGGAGGCCGGCCGCCGCGTGCCGCTGCCCACCTACCCGTTCCAGCCCCGCCGGTTCTGGCGTACGGACTGGTGACCATGAGCACACCGGCACTGGACACCTTGGACCTGGGAGACCCGGCCACCTTCGCGGACCACGACCTCGTCGGGTTCTGGCGCACCCTGCGGGACACCGCACCGATGCACTGGAATCCGCCGGTCGGCGGCCGCCGGGGGTTCTGGGTGCTCTCCCGCTACGACGACATCATGGCCACCTACCGGGACAACGTGAACTTCACGTCCCAGCGCGGCAACGTGCTCGTCACCCTCCTGGAGGGCGGCGACGCCGGGGCCGGCCGGATGCTGGCCGTCACCGACGGACCCCGGCACCTGGAACTGCGCAAGATCCTCCAGCGGGTGCTCTCGCCGAGGGTGCTCGACGAGGTCGCGCAGACCGTCCGGGTCAACACCCGGCAGTGGATCCGCGAGGCGGTCGAGTCCGGCGGCTGCGACTTCGCGGAGCAGATCGCCAGCCGGATCCCGATGACCACGATCTCGAACCTGCTCGGCGTGCCCGAGCGGGACCGGGACTACCTGCTCTCCCTGACCAAGACCGCGCTCTCGGCGGACGACGAGGACGTCGACGAGGTCGACTCCGAGATGGCCCGCAACGAGATCCTGATGTACTTCATGGACATCGTCGAGGAACGGCGCGAGTCACCGGGCGAGGACGTCATCAGCATGCTGATCGGCAGCGCCATCGACGGGGTGCCGCTGACCGACGAGGACGTCGTGCTGAACTGCTACAGCCTGATCATCGGGGGCGACGAGACCAGCCGGCTGACGATGATCGACTGCGTCCGCACCCTCGCGGCCCAGCCCGAGCAGTGGCGGCGGCTCAAGCAGGGCGAGGTCGCCGTCGAGACCGCCGTGGACGAGGTGCTGCGCTGGGCCTCGCCCACCATGCACTTCGGGCGCAGCGTCGAGCGGGAGACCGAACTGCACGGCGTGCGGCTGCGGAAGGGCGACATCGTCACCCTGTGGCACGCCTCCGGCAACCGCGACGAGCGGGTCTTCGCGCGGCCCGAGGAGTTCGACCTCGGCCGCACCCCCAACAAGCACCTGGCCTTCGGCTACGGCCCGCACTTCTGCGTCGGCTCGTACCTGGCCAAGGTGGAGATCGCCGAACTGCTCAAGGCCCTGCGGGACTTCACCGTCGGCTTCGAGCAGACCGACGAGGCGCTGCCCATCCGGTCCAACTTCCTGACCGGGTTCTCCACCATGCCGGTGCGCTTCGATCCCGATCACTCCGGACTGAAAGAGGTCGACCGATGAGCGGCAACCCCTTCGACGGCGGGGAGGGCGACTGGCTGGTCGTCGTGAACGCCGACGAGCAGTACGCGCTGTGGCGGCCGCACCTGGCCGTCCCGGACGGCTGGCGGATCGTCCACTCCTGCCCGGACCGTGAGGGTGCCCTCGACTACGTCGAGCAGCACTTCACCACCGCGGTGGGAACGCCGGCGGCCTGACGGCGACCCGACGGCGACCACCACCCGAACCAGCGACCGCAGGAGTGCGGATGAACATCTACATGTCAGGACAAGGGGCGTTCGCGGTTCAGGTCGCGGAAGCCCTCCTGGACAACGGTCACAAGATCGTCGGCGCGGCCGCGCCCCGGCTGCGCAAGGGCAAGTCCGACGAGAGCGACGCGATGGCCTGGGACCGCCTGCGCGCCTGGGCGTTCCCCCGGGACATCCCCTGGACGGACTCGGCCGAACTGCGCGCGATGCACATCCCGGACGGGGTGGACATCATCGTCGCCGCGCACTCGCACGCCTTCCTCGGCCGCAACACGCGCGCCAGGGCCACCGTCGCCACCATCGGGTACCACCCCAGCCTGCTGCCGCTGCACCGCGGCCGGGACGCGATCCGATGGACCATCCGCGACGGCGACAAGGTGACGGGCGGGAGCGTCTACCACCTCACCGAGCGCACCGACGGCGGCCCGCTCGCCGCCCAGGAGCACCTGTTCGTGCCCCCGGGCTCGACCGCGCAGAGCCTGTGGCGCGACCACCTGGCTCCGCTGGGCGTGCGACTGCTGCTGAAGGTGGTCGCCGACCTCGCCGCGGACCGGCGCATCGAGGTCCCCCAGGACGAGAAGCTGGCGACCTGGGAACCCGCGATGGACACCCAGCCGCTGTTCAAGCCGGAACTGATCGCCCTGCCCGGCAACACCCGGGTCGACAGCAACAAGTGGGCGCTGCACGAGGGGTGACAACCGGGCCCGACGACCGAACGGAATCGATCCGGTCGACTCAGCAGGTGTCCCCGGGTGTTCGGCACTCCGGGG
>NZ_JBIVVI010000038.1:0-17066 GCF_044757675.1 Kitasatospora sp. NPDC091257 | reverse complement strand
GCCAGGGAGGCCAGGGCGGCCGTCCGCAGCCGCCCGGTGGCTACCGGCAGGCCCCGTCCGGGTACGGGCAGTCGCAGGGCGGCTACCCGCCGCCGCCCGCGCCCGCCCCGGTGGCGCGCCGGGCCGAGCCGCCCGCGCCGCAGTACCGGGAGGCACCGCCGCAGCGCCGCGAGGAGCCGCCGGCACCGGCCCGCCGCGAGCCCGCGCCGGCCCGTGAGCCGCGTCCGCGCAGCCGCAACCGGATGTACATTCCGGGGCTCGGCTGCCTCAAGGGCTGTCTGATGGTGCTGCTGGTGCTCGCCGTGGCGGGGCTGGCGCTGTGGAACTTCACGCCGCTGCCGCAGTACTGGGACAACGTCGTGGGCTGGTTCGACTCGGCGCGCGACTGGGTGAACGGCCTCGTCGGCAGCTAGCGCCGCCGCGGGCCGGGTCCGGAGCCGATCCGGGCCCCGGCCCGCCCGGGGCGGCAATTTTGACGCTATGTCGACAATTCGCGAGATTTCTCGGCCGGGACTCCCGCTCCGGCCCCCTCGGGCGGCCCGCGCAGGGCCTCCGGGCGCGTAGGTTGGTCGCTGTTGTCCCGCCCCACCGAGCGCGCCGGACCCCCGGAGCGCTCCCGCGCCGCCCACGGAGCAGCATTGGCACGCAAGATCGGCAGCCGGTACACCGTCCACCAGGTGATCGGCCGGGGTTCGGCCGGCACGGTCTGGCTCGGTGAGGGGCCCGACGGCCCGGTGGCGGTCAAGCTGCTGCGCGAGGACCTCGCCGCCGACCAGGTGCTGGTCGGCCGCTTCGTCCAGGAGCGCACCGCGCTGACCAGCCTCGACCACCCCCGGGTGGTCGGCGTGCGCGACATGGTGGTGGACGGCAGCGACCTCGCCCTGGTGATGGAGCTGGTCCAGGGCACCGACCTGCGCTCCCGGCTGGAGCGGGACGGCGCGCTGCCGCCGCAGACCGCCGCCTCGATCATCGCCGACGTCGCCGACGGCCTGGCCGCCGCGCACGCGGCCGGCATCGTCCACCGCGACGTCAAGCCCGAGAACGTCCTGCTCGACCTCGCCGCAGCCCCCGGCCCGGGCGGCGCCCCGCGCGCCAAGCTCACCGACTTCGGCGTGGCCCGCCTGGTCGACGCCCCGCGCCGGACCCGGGCCACCCGGATCATCGGCACCCCCGACTACCTCGCCCCCGAGATCATCGAGGGCCTGGAGCCGCGCGCCGCCGTCGACATCTACGCCCTCGCCACCGTGCTGTACGAGCTGCTGGCCGGCTTCACCCCCTTTGGCGGCGGCCACACCGGCGCGGTGCTGCGCCGGCACGTCACCGAGCAGGTGCCGCCGATCCCCGGCCTGCCGGACGGGCTGTGGCGGATCATCTCCGAGTGCCTGGCCAAGGCCCCGGCCTCCCGGCTGCGCGCCGCCGAGCTGGCCTCCCGGCTGCGCGAGCAGCTGCCCTCGCTGGCCGG
This sequence comes from Kitasatospora sp. NPDC091257, assembly GCF_044757675.1. Classification (NCBI taxonomy): domain Bacteria; kingdom Bacillati; phylum Actinomycetota; class Actinomycetes; order Kitasatosporales; family Streptomycetaceae; genus Kitasatospora; species Kitasatospora sp. NPDC091257. The sequence continues at coordinate 15,604 of NZ_JBIVVI010000038.1, read as the reverse complement.
CCTGCCGGTGCTCGCCGTGCCCGGCCAGGGCCGCGCCCCGGTCGAGGAGCAGCTGACCCCCGGCGAGGCCGTCTACGCCGAGATCGACGCCGGCCCCGGCATCCACAAGCGCCGCCGCGGTCCGGCCGTCCCGCTGGTGCCGGGCGCCGCCCCGGACTCCACCCGGGACACCCACACCAGCCTGCGCCGCCCGTCCGCCGACGAGCTGGCCGCCTACGCGCTGGAGTCCCGCGCCCAGCGCGCCGCCCCGGGCCACCGCCGGGACCGCCAGGCCCTGCTGCGCCGCCGCCGGCTGCTGGCCGTCCTGATCGCCACCGTCCTGCTGCTGGCGGGCGCCGCCGCGGCCTGGACGGCGTTCGCGGCCACCGTCCCGGACGGCGGCCACCCGACCCGTCCGGCGGTGTCGGGCACCGGCCCGCGGGCCCCGTAGCCGGAGCCGCCGGCGCGGCCGTGACGGCGGCCGTGACCCCCGGGGAGCCGGGGGTGTCGTCATGACCACTCCCGGAACCATTACCCTGGGGGCGTGGCAGCCGTCGATCCTTCCGAAGAGCTCAAGAACCTCGATACGACCATGGGGTCGATCGAGGCCGTCCTCGACCTGGACAAGATCCGGGCCGACATCGCGGTCCTGGAGGAGGAGGCAGCCGCCCCCACCCTGTGGGACGACGTCGCGAACGCGCAGAAGGTGACCAGCCGGCTCTCCTTCCTCCAGGGCGAACTGCGCCGGGTCGAGGGCCTGCGCAGCCGCATCGACGATCTGGGCGTGCTGTTCGAGCTCGCCGAGGCCGAGGACGACGCGGACACCCGCGCCGAGGCCGAGACCGAACTCGTCTCCCTCCAGAAGGCCGTCGAGGAACTGGAGGTCCGCACCCTCCTGTCCGGCGAGTACGACGCCCGCGAGGCGCTGATCAACATCCGTGCCGAGGCCGGTGGCGTGGACGCCGCCGACTTCGCCGAGCAGCTCATGCGCATGTACCTGCGCTGGGCCGAGCGGCACGGGTACCCCACCGAGGTGTACGACACCTCGTACGCCGAAGAGGCCGGCATCAAGTCCGCGACCTTCACCGTGAAGGCGCCGTACGCCTACGGCACCCTCTCGGTCGAGCAGGGCACCCACCGCCTGGTGCGGATCTCGCCGTTCGACAACCAGGGCCGCCGGCAGACCTCCTTCGCCGGCGTCGAGGTCCTCCCGGTCGTCGAGCAGTCCGACCACGTCGACATCGACGAGGGCGAGCTGCGGGTGGACGTCTACCGCGCCTCCGGCCCCGGCGGCCAGGGCGTCAACACCACCGACTCGGCGGTGCGCATCACGCACATCCCGACCGGCATCGTGGTCTCCTGCCAGAACGAGCGCTCGCAGATCCAGAACAAGGCGTCCGCGATGAACGTCCTCCAGGCCAAGCTGCTGGAGCGGCGCCGCCAGGAGGAGAAGGCGGCGATGGACGCGCTCAAGGACAGCGGCAGCTCCTGGGGCAACCAGATGCGCTCCTACGTGCTGCACCCGTACCAGATGGTGAAGGACGTCCGCACCGCGTACGAGGCCGGCAACCCGCAGGCCGTGCTGGACGGCGACATCGACGGCTTCATCGAGGCCGGGATCCGCTGGCGCAAGCAGCGCGAGACCAGCGCCGAGTAACGGCCGACATCGACGAAGGGCCCCGACCGCAGCGGTCGGGGCCCTTCGTCGTACGCGTCGTGGGTCGTCAGGCCAGTGCCTGCCGGGCGATCAGCGCCACCGCGAGCAGTCCGGCCAGCAGGGCCAGCAGCATCGCGGGGGAGAGCGCGGCGAACGGGCTCTGCTGCTCCTGAAGCCGGGCCCGGTTGGCCCGGCACACCGGGCAACGCCCGTCGCTGACGCGGCCGTTGCAGTTGGCGCACACCAGATGGTCGCAGGTCATGCGATCTCCTCCTCGCTGCTACAGCCAACGCACCGGACGGGGCTTTGGTTCCCTGCACTGCCCTGTACGGGGGAGCGGCCGTGACACGGTCGCCCACCTCCACTCTGCCAGGTTCCGGCAGTTCCGGCTTCCGGGCTGTGAGATGCCTCGCAATATTCGGGGCATAAGCGGACATTCTCCCGCAGAGTCCGGCCGTTGTCACGGGCGGTCCCTGCGGGCCGGGCGCCGATTCGCGTATGGTCCCAGACCGGGAGCAGCCCACCGCGCTCCTTTCGCCCGCCCATGGACCGGGCCTCCGGGGCGGACCGACCGAGGACTGGCGCCGCCTAGGATGGCCTCCGTGATGCAGCCGTGATCAGATTCGACAACGTCTCCAAGACCTATCCCAAGCAGAACCGTCCCGCCCTGGACAACGTCTCGCTGGAGATCGAGAAGGGTGAGTTCGTCTTCCTGGTCGGCTCGTCCGGCTCGGGAAAGTCCACCTTCCTGCGCCTGTGCCTGCGCGAGGAGCGTCCCAGCACGGGCGCGGTGCACGTACTGGGCAAGGACCTCGGCAAGCTGTCCAACTGGAAGGTGCCGCACATGCGCCGCCAGCTGGGCACGGTCTTCCAGGACTTCCGCCTGCTGCCGAACAAGACGGTCGCGCAGAACGTCGCCTTCGCCCTGGAGGTGATCGGCAAGCCCAAGAGCGCCATCAACAAGGTGGTGCCCGAGGTGCTGGAGCTGGTCGGCCTCGGCGGCAAGGAGGACCGGATGCCGGGCGAGCTGTCCGGTGGTGAGCAGCAGCGCGTGGCCATCGCCCGCGCCTTCGTGAACCGTCCGATGCTGCTCATCGCGGACGAGCCCACCGGCAACCTCGACCCGCAGAACTCGGTCGGCATCATGAAGCTGCTCGACCGCATCAACCGCACCGGCACCACGGTGCTGATGGCCACCCACGACCAGGCCATCGTCGACCAGATGCGCAAGCGCGTCATCGAACTCGACAAGGGGCTGCTCGTCCGCGACCAGGCCCGCGGCGTCTACGGATACCAGCACTGACCGACCAGCGCTGACCCGTGGGGCCGCCGGCCCGACCCGCCAGACCAGAGCAGTACCGACCCTGGAGTTGTTTCCCGCATGCGTGCCCAGTTCGTCCTGTCGGAGATCGGTGTGGGTCTCCGACGCAACCTGACCATGACCATCGCGGTCGTGGTCAGCGTCGCGCTCTCCCTCGCCCTCGCCGGTTCCTCGCTCCTGGTCCGCGACCAGGTGAACTCCATGAAGGGGTACTGGTACGACAAGGTCGAGGTGAGCATCTACTTCTGCACGAAGGCGGACGCCCGCAACTCGCCCCAGTGCGACAAGGGCGCGGCCACCGACCAGCAGGTCCAGGACATCAAGGACCAGCTGGACAAGATGAGCTCGGTGGTCCAGTCGTCCACCTACGAGAGCTCGCCCGAGGCGTACAAGCACTGGAAGGAGATGAACCCGGACAACCCGCTCATCTCCGTCCTGGGTCCGGACGCCATGCCGCAGTCCTGGCGGGTCAAGCTCAACGACCCGACCAAGTACGACGTGATCCAGAGCGCCTTCGCCGGCAAGCCCGGCGTCAAGTCGGTCGAGGACCAGCGGAAGATCCTGGAGAACCTGTTCGGCCTGCTCAACGGCCTCCAGACGGCGGCCTTCGTGATCATGGTGCTGATGCTGTTCGTCGCCCTGCTGCTGATCGTCAACACCGTCCGGGTGTCGGCGTACAGCCGGCGGCGCGAAACCGGGATCATGCGCCTGGTCGGTGCCTCGAACTTCTACGTCCAGATGCCCTTCATCGCCGAGGCGGCCTTCTCGGCGCTGCTGGGTGCTGCGATGGCTTCCGGACTGCTGATCGGCGGGCACTTCTTCGTCCAGAACTGGCTGGCCGACCGGGTGCAGTTCATCCACTTCATCGGGCTCGGCTCGGTGCTCGCGGTGATACCGCTGCTGATCGTGGTGGGTATGGGCATGGCCGGCGTCGCGGCCTTCTTCACCCTGCGCAAGTACCTCAAGGTCTGATTCCCGCAGGCCCGACGGCCCCGTACGGCACTGCGCCGTACGGGGCCGTCGGCGTTCCGCGGTCCACCGTTGCGGTTCGTCCCGCGCGCGGCGGTGTCTACACTCCGGTGCCATGCTGCAAACTCCGCGCAGGGCCCGCCAGGTGACCGTGCTCAGCCTGGTGTTCGGCGCCGTGCTGCTGGCCGGCGCGGCCACCGGCGCCTGGGGCGACCCGGGCGACCCGCCGCACCGGTCCTCCGCCGACACCGCCCGGGCCACCGGCGGGCTCCCGGCGGACCCGGCCGGCGCCACCCTGTCGGAGCAGCAGGCCGAGCACCTGCTGGCGGCCGGCGGCGACCGCTGGGGCGCGTACTACAGCGCCCAGGAGTACGCGGAGTTCAGCCAGGGCCTGGACGGCCGCTACCCGGGCGTCGGCCTCTCGGTCGGCCGCGGCCAGGACGGCGTCACCGAGGTCTCCCAGGTCGCCCCCGGCGGCCCGGCCGCCGCGGCCGGGATCGCCTCCGGCGACCGGCTCGTGCGGATCGGTCAGGACCAGGCCGACCACCTGCCGGTCACCGAGGTGGTCGCGCGGCTGCGCGGCCGGGGCGAGGAGCGCCGGGCCGGCTCCGAGGTCACCCTGGCGGTCCGGCGCGGCGGGGCGGAGGAGCGCGAACTGCGGCTGCGGCGCGTGCTTCTGGACAGTCGGCAGGTCACCGCGGAGCAGCTCGGCAAGGGCGTGCTGCGGGTGACCGTGCGCGCCTTCACGAGCGGCGTGGCCGACCAGGTGCGCGCCGCCCTGCGCGCCCCGCACACCGGCGTGGTGCTCGATCTGCGCGGCAACTCCGGCGGGTTGGTCGACGAGGCGGCCGGCACCGCCGGGATCTTCCTGGACGGCGGAACGGTCGGCTCGTACCAGGAGCGCGGCGAGACCAGGGAGTTGACCGCCCCGCCCGGCGGCGACCAGCGCACCCCGCTGGTGCTGCTGGTGGACGGCGGCACGATGAGCGCCGCCGAACTGCTCGCCGGGGCCCTCCAGGACCGCAGCCGCGCCGTGGTGGTGGGCTCGCGGACCTTCGGCAAGGGCACCGTCCAGCAGCCCAGCCGGCTCGCCGACGGCGCCGTGCTGGAGCTGACCGTCGGCCGCTACTACACCCCGGCCGGACGCTCCCCGGACGGTACCGGCCTGACCCCCGACGTCCCGGCCGGTTCGGGCGAGGAGGCCGACGAACTCGCCCTGCGGGTCCTCGCGGGGCTCGGCACCCGTGCCTAAAGCAGCTGCCCCATCCGGTCCCGAAGTGCGAGAATGACCGGGTTATGGCAAAGGAAACCGGACAGAAGCTGATCGCGCAGAACAAGAAGGCGCGACACGAGTACACGATCCTCGACACCTACGAGTGCGGCCTGGTGCTCACCGGCACCGAGGTCAAGTCGCTGCGCGAGGGGCGGGCCAACCTGGTCGACGGCTACGCGTACATCCAGAACCACGAGGCGTGGATCGACAACGTCTTCATCCCCGAGTACACCCAGGGGACGTGGACCAACCACGCGGCCCGGCGCAAGCGCAAGCTGCTGCTGCACAGGATGGAGATCCAGAAGATCGAGACCAAGGTCCGCGACGCGGGCCACACCCTGGTCCCGCTCTCGCTGTACTTCAAGGACGGCCGGGTGAAGCTCGAACTGGCCCTCGCGGTCGGCAAGAAGCTCTACGACAAGCGTCAGACGCTCCGCGAGAAGCAGGACACCCGCGAGACGGCACGCGCCGTGGCGGCGGCCCGGCGGCGCCAGAGTTAATCGGCTGGACCCCCGCTGGTCGCCTCGCGTAGTATGGCGCCAGCAACAAGGACGGTCACCGTCCGCGCTGTTTCTCAACAAAACATGGGGATGATCGGTTTCGACAGGGGATGTTGAAACAGGGGAAGCGAGCCGAGGAACGCGGCAATGATCTCGTTAACCACGTGTCGCAAAAAAATAATCGCCAACTCTAAGCGCGATTCCCAGCAGTTCGCTCTCGCTGCCTAATAAGCACCGATAGCGCTTGGGTGTCAGACCGGGGAGTTCCCGACCCGGACCCTGGCATAATCTAGGGAACTCAACCGTCCGCCCGGGCTGCGAGGGCGGATGGGAAATCAAACAGCAGCTGGGCCTGTTGGCGGCTTGTCCGTGTGACCGCCAGGGCCGAGAAAAGCACAGCGGACTGCGCTCGGAGAAGCCCTGAATTAACTCCACTGGACCCGGGTTCGATTCCCGGCATCTCCACCACCCCATGTTGACTCGAAGGGCCGCCCTCCGCTCCGCGGAGGGCGGCCCTTCGATTTTTGTACGTTCCGGAGCAGCGCGGCCCGGGGGTGGCGGCGTAGGATCATCCGTCCGCTCGTTTTCCGGAGCGGGATTCCGCCGCAACCACCGAGGCCATGCAGAGCAACACGCCCACCACCCCCGCCACCGACCACGAGACCGTCCGCGCGCGCGAGATCGCCGGTGAGCAGCAGCACCTCGACACCGTCTACCACCGGTTGGAGGAGAAGCTCGCCGAGGCCGAGTACATCCTGGAGGACGCCGCCAAGCGGGTCCAGGTCGGCACCCCCGGCGCGCTCGCCGAACGCGACGCCCAGGTCTACCGGGCCGGCGCCCACCTCCACCGACTGAACAGCGAGTTCGAGGACTTCCTGTTCGGCCGGATCGACCTCCAGCGGGCGGACGCCCCGGAGGAGCACGGGATCCCGTCGGACACCCCGCTCGACCCGGCCGACCCGGCCGTCGCCGAGACCCTCCACATCGGCCGACTGGGCGTGCTGGACGCCGAGTACGGCCCGCTGGTGATCGACTGGCGCGCGCCCGCCGCCGCCCCCTTCTACCGCGCCACCCCGGTCGAACCGGGCCGGGTGATCCGTCGCCGGGTGATCCGCTCCAAGGGCCGCAAGGTGATCGGCGTCGAGGACGACCTGCTGCGTCCGGACCTCGCCCCGACCCTGGACGGCGAGGAGCTGGCCGTGGTCGGCGACGGTGCGCTGATGGCCTCGCTGGGCCGCGCCCGCAGCCACTCGATGCGCGACATCGTCTCCTCCATCCAGAAGGAGCAGGACGAGGTGATCCGCGCCGCCGCCGCGGGCGCCACCCTGGTCACCGGCGGCCCCGGCACCGGCAAGACCGCCGTCGCCCTGCACCGCGCCGCCTACCTGCTCTACCAGGACCGCCGCCGCTACGCCGGGGGCATCCTGGTGGTCTCGCCGACCCCGCTGCTGGTGTCCTACACCGAGGGCGTGCTGCCCGCGCTGGGCGAGGAGGGCCAGGTCGCCATCCGGGCGGTCGGCTCGCTGGTGGACGGCATCGAGGCGGGCACCTACGACACTCCCGAGGCGGCCCGGGTCAAGGGCTCGGGCCGGATGGTGCAGCTGCTGCGCCGGGCCGCCCGCGCGGCGCTGGAGCTGGGCGCGCCGCAGGAGCTGAAGGTCGTCGCCCGCGGCGAGGTGCTGAAGCTGGACGCCTCCCGGCTGAAGGCCGTGCGCGGCAACGTGGTGGGCTCCGGCGGCACCCCGCTGAACCTGCTGCGCCCGCGGGCCCGCCGGCTGCTGCTGGACGCCCTGTGGCAGCAGGCCACCAGGGACCTGCCGAAGCCCGCCGACCACTACGCCCGCGAGCAGCGCCAGGAGGAGAAGGAGTCCTTCGACGAGTACGTCTCGGACGAGGCCTCGTTCCTGGACTTCCTGGACGCCTGGTGGCCGGCACTGAGCCCGCGCCGGGTGCTCGGCACGCTGCGGCAGCACCGGCACACCAACCGGATCGCCCGTCGCGCCGTCACCCCGGACGAGGCCAGGCTGCTGGCCGCCTCCTGGCGCCACCTGTCCGCGGAGGGCGCGGGCGCGCTGTCCGCGCACGACGTCGCGCTGATCGACGAGCTCCAGGTGCTGCTGGGCGAGCCGGCCCGCCCGAAGGTCCGCGAGGTGGACGCGGTGGACCTGCTGAGCGGCCTGGAGGAGGTCACCACCTTCGCCGACCGCTCCACCCGCCAGCGCGACCGCCAGCCGGTCGAGCGCAGGGAGTACGCGCACATCATCGTGGACGAGGCGCAGGACCTCACCCCGATGCAGTGGCGGATGATCGGCCGCCGGGCCCGGATGGCCACCTGGACGATCGTCGGCGACCCGGCGCAGTCCTCCTGGCCGTTCCCGCAGGAGGCCCAGGCCGCACTGGACGACGTGCTCTCCGGCAAGCCGCGCCGCCGCTTCACGCTGACCGTGAACTACCGCAACCCGGCCGAGATCGCCGAGGTCGCGGCGAAGGTGCTGGCGCTGGCCGCGCCGGGCACCCCGTCGCCGAGCGCGGTGCGCCGCGTCGGCGTGGAGCCGCGCTTCGCGGCCACCACCGACCCCTCGCCGGAGGCCTTCGGCGAGGCCGCCCGGGCCGAGCTGGAGCGGCTGCTGGCCGAGGTGGACGGCACCGTGGCGATCGTGGTGCCGATGGACCGCCGGGACGAGGCGGCCGGCTGGGCCGAGGGCCTGGGCGGGCGCGTGGTGGCGCTGGGCAGTCTGGAGGCCAAGGGCCTGGAGTACGACGCGACCGTGGTGGCCGACCCGACCGGCATCGCCGGCGAGTCGGAGGCCGGGCTGCGGGTGCTGTACGTGGCGCTGACCCGCGCGACCCAGCGGCTGACCGTGCTCTCCGGCCCGGACGACCTGCCGGACGCGGACGGCGTGCCCGCGCTGCTGCACGGCTGACGGCCCGTCGGGACTCGTCGGGTCCCGACGGAAGAAGGCCCCTCACCGGACGGTGAGGGGCCTTCAGACGTTTACGACACCGACCCGCCATGCTCGCCTCGCGGCAAGTGGTCCCTCGAAGGGACGAAGGTTGGGCCCGGGGGCTTGGATCGAGCCGGTGTCCCGTCCAATGTAACGCATCGGCCGGGAGAGGCAAGGAGTGAGCGGCGGGGGACCGGCGGCCATTGGGTGGGATTGTCGGGTCCGCACACTCAATGAACGTTATTTCTGGCTACCCCTTGGAAGGTGCGACGATCGAGGTCTAGCATGCGCGGGCGATGCCTTCAACAAAATGTTGAGCCTGCGGGACAGACGGAAGAAGGAAGCGTCGATGGCGACGGTGCCCAGTGTCTCCAACTCGATCACGGTACGGCTGGAGGTCCCGGCCCGGGGCAACGCCGTCAGTGCGATCACCACGGCCGTGGAGTCCTCCGGCGGGTCGGTGACCGGTCTCGACGTCACCGCCTCCGGCCTGGAGGCGCTGCGGATGGACGTCACGGTGGCGGCCTCCTCGGTCGCGCACGGCGAGGAGATCGTCGAGAAGCTGCGCGCGATCGACGGCGTGTCGATCGGCAAGGTCTCGGACCGCACCTTCCTGATGCACCTCGGCGGCAAGATCGAGATGTCCTCGAAGCTGCCGATCCGCAACCGTGACGACCTCAGCATGATCTACACCCCCGGCGTCGCCCGGGTCTGCATGGCGATCGCGGAGAACCCCGAGGACGCGCGCCGCCTGACCATCAAGCGCAACAGCGTCGCCGTGGTCACCGACGGCTCGGCGGTGCTGGGCCTGGGCAACATCGGCCCCGAGGCCGCGCTGCCGGTCATGGAGGGCAAGGCGGCCCTGTTCAAGCGCTTCGCCGGGATCGACGCCTGGCCGATCTGCCTGGACACCCAGGACACCGACGAGATCGTCGCCATCGTCAGGGCGATCGCCCCGGGCTTCGCCGGGATCAACCTGGAGGACATCTCCGCGCCGCGCTGCTTCGAGATCGAGGCCCGGCTGCGCGAGGCCCTGGACATCCCGGTCTTCCACGACGACCAGCACGGCACCGCGATCGTCGTGCTGGCCGCCCTCACCAACGCGCTGAAGGTGGTCGGCAAGCGGATCGCCGACATCCGCGTGGTGATGTCGGGCGCCGGCGCCGCCGGCACCGCGATCCTCAAGCTGCTGATGGCGGCCGGCGTCGAGCACGCCACCGTGGCGGACGTGCACGGCGTGGTCCACCTGGGCCGCGGGGATCTCAACGAGAACCTGCGCTGGATCGCCGAGCACACCAACCGCTCGGGCCGCACCGGCAGCCTCAAGGAGGCCGTGGCGGGCGCCGACGTCTTCATCGGCGTCTCGGCCCCGAACGTCCTGGACGGCGATGACCTGGCCACCATGGCGGAGGACTCGATCGTCTTCGCGCTGGCCAACCCGGACCCGGAGGTCGACCCGGCCATCGCCCGGCAGACCGCCGCCGTGGTCGCCACCGGCCGCAGCGACTTCCCGAACCAGATCAACAACGTGCTGGTCTTCCCGGGCGTCTTCCGCGGCCTGCTGGACGCCCAGAGCCGTACCGTCAACACCGAGATGATGATCGCCGCCGCCCGGGCGCTGGCCACCACCGTGGCAGACGACGAGCTGAACGCCAACTACATCATCCCGAGCGTGTTCCACAAGGACGTCGCCAAGACCGTCGCCTCCGCGGTGCGCGAGGCGGCCCTGGCGGGGGCCCAGGAGGACCGCGCGCCGGCCCGTCCGACCCCCGGCATCGTCGGCACCCTGGACACCGCCGCGTTCCCCGTCGTCAAGCTCTGACGACCGGGTCGGGCGACGTGTCACGGATCGCTCAAATGTACGAATAAGGGCCATACCCGCCCAGCCCGCCCCGAACCCTTGCGACACAAGGGCGAGGGGCGTGTTTGGGCTTGTCAGTCCTAGGGCGTACCGTAGCCCTGCACGGGGCAGGCGTGTCCGACAAGTACGGAACGTCCCCCTGGTCTTCCGGCGTGTCGTCCCGACCGCCGCCCGCGCCCGGTCCGCCGGAGCCGACGGAGCGTCACACCTCCAACGAGCGGGCGATGTTCGGGTGGCTCGCCCGGGGCCCGATTGGCTTTCTCGGGGCCGGTCGGGGCAGGATTCGTATCCAGGCGGGCGGGTGGGCCTTCGACGGCTCCGGCGCGCGGCATCGGGTACGGACCCGGCCTGCGACCACGCATTGCCTGCATGAGCACAGTGTGCGGACCTGCGGCCCATCCGGGTGCCCCCCGGTGGGAGCACCGATGGGCCCCCGCGCACCGCAAGCGAACAGACCACAGGAGTACACATGAACCGCAGTGAGCTGGTGGCCGCGCTGTCCGAGCGCGCCGAGGTGACCCGCAAGGACGCCGACGCCGTTCTGGCCGCCTTCGCCGAGATCGTCGGCGAGGTCGTCGCCAAGGGCGACGAGAAGGTCACCATCCCCGGTTTCCTGACCTTCGAGCGCACCCACCGCGCTGCCCGCACGGCCCGCAACCCGCAGACCGGCGAGCCGATCCAGATCGCCGCGGGCTACAGCGCCAAGGTGAGCGCCGGCTCCAAGCTGAAGGAAGCCGCCAAGGGCGCTGCCTGAGCCACCCCTTGAACGCCCGAGAGGCCGGGCTCCCCGCTGGGGAGCCCGGCCTCTCGCCGTTGGGACCGGACCGTCAGGCGTCGACCAGCTGCTCGCTGGGCAGCTCGACGTGGGCGCCCAGGTCGCGCAGCTTGTCCATGAAGTTCTCGTAGCCGCGGTTGATCAGGTCGATGCCGTGCACGGTCGAGGTGCCCTCGGCCGCCAGCGCCGCGATCAGGTACGAGAAGCCGCCGCGCAGGTCCGGGATGACCAGCTCGGAGCCGATCAGCTTGGACGGGCCGGAGACGACCGCGGAGTGCAGGAAGTTGCGGGCGCCGAAGCGGCACGGGGTGCCGCCCAGGCACTCGCGGTAGAGCTGGATGTGCGCGCCCATCTGGTTCAGCGCGCCGGTGAAGCCGAGCCGCGACTCGTACACCGTCTCGTGGACGATGGACAGGCCGGTGGCCTGGGTCAGCGCGACCACCAGCGGCTGCTGCCAGTCGGTCTGGAAGCCCGGGTGCACGTCGGTCTCCAGGGCGATCGCCTTGAGCTCGCCGCCCGGGTGCCAGAAGCGGATGCCCTCGTCGTCCACCTCGAAGGCGCCGCCGACCTTCCGGAAGGTGTTCAGGAAGGTCATCATCTCCAGCTGGCGGGCGCCGCGGACGTAGATGTCGCCCTTGGTGGCCAGCGCCGCGCAGGCCCAGGAGGCCGCCTCCAGGCGGTCCGGCAGCGCGCGGTGGTTGTAGCCGTTCAGCTCGTCCACGCCGGTGATCAGGATCGTCCGGTCGGTGCCCAGCGTGATGATCGCGCCCATCTTCTGCAGCACGCAGATCAGGTCGACGATCTCCGGCTCGATGGCCGCGTTGCGCAGCTCGGTGACGCCCTCGGCGAGGACGGCGGTGAGCAGCACCTGCTCGGTCGCCCCGACCGAGGGGTAGGGCAGCTCGATCTTGGTGCCGCGCAGCCGCTGCGCGGCGACCAGGTAGGTGCCCTGCGGGTGCTTCTCGATGGTGGCGCCGAACTGGCGCAGCACCTCGAAGTGGAAGTCGACGGGGCGGCCGCCGATGTCGCAGCCGCCGAGGCCGGGGATGAAGGCGTGGCCGAGGCGGTGCAGCAACGGGCCGCAGAACAGGATCGGGATCCGCGAGGAGCCGGCGTGCGCGTCGATGTCGGCGACGTTGGCGCTCTCGACGTGCGAGGGGTCGAGGATCAGCTCGCCGTCCTCGTCACCGGTGCGCACGGTCACGCCGTGCAGCTGCAGCAGGCCGCGGACCACCTTGACGTCGCGGATGTCCGGGACGTTGCGCAGTCTGCTGGGGCCCTGCCCGAGGAGGGCGGCGACCATGGCCTTGGGCACCAGGTTCTTCGCACCGCGGACGCGGATCTCGCCTTCGAGCGGATTTCCGCCATGGACCAGCAGGACGTCGTCGGTCATCGTTCTCGCAATCCGGGGTGCCAGAGGAGTCGGAAAGGGCGGCTCCGGGAGAGAGCCGGTGGTGGACCGTTCGTACGGGCGCGTTCGGGCCCCCGGCGAAACCGAGTCGGCACCGTATGGGCGTCCACCAGACGTAGATGGTAGTAGGCGCTCCGTTGGTTCCCGTGAGCCTCTCCCGTGATGGTGCTCTCTCCGGGCCCGCGCCCGCCCCCCGGTGCGGCCGTACGGGTGTTCGTCCGGCGTGGGGGTTTCCGGGTGTTGCGGTGTCCGAGCGGTGCCGTTCTGCGGGATCATGTGGGCATGACGGCGGCCCATTCGCACGGAGGCCGGTCCCACACCGGCTGTCTGCTCGTCGCGACGCCCCTGCTCACCGACCCGAACTTCGCGCGGGCGGTGGTGCTGCTCCTCGACCACGACGTCGAGGGGGCGCTCGGCGTGGTCCTCAACCGGCCGACGCCGGTCGAGGTGGGAAGCGTGCTGGACGGCTGGAACAGACTCGTCGGACAGCCGGCCGTGGTGTTCCAGGGCGGCCCGGTGGCGCTGGACTCGGCGCTCGGCCTCGCGGTGGCACCGGGGGAGCCGGGCACCGGCGAGCCGCTCGGCTGGCGCCGGGTGCACGGCGCGATCGGCCTGGTGGACCTGGAGGCGCCGCCCGAGGTGCTGGCCGGGGAGCTGGGCAGCCTGCGGATCTTCGCCGGGTACGCCGGCTGGTCGCCGGGACAGCTGGAGGCGGAGCTGGAGAGCGGCGCCTGGTACCTGGTGGACTGCGAGCCGGGGGACGTCTCCAGCCCCGAGCCGGAACGGCTGTGGCGCGCGGTCCTGCGCCGCCAGCGCGGCCCGCTCGCCCTGCTGGCGACCTACCCGGACGACCCCACGATGAACTGAGCCGACCGGCCCCGCGCCGCGACACTGGCCGGGTTTCCGGAGGCCCCCATAGACTTGGCACCCATGAGCACTCTTGAGCCCGAGCGCGGCCTCGGCACCGGCACCCTGGTCGAGCCCGTCCCACAGGTGTCCCACGGGGACGGCGACCACGAGCGCTTCGCGCACTACGTCCAGAAGGACAAGATCATGGAGAGTGCCCTCTCCGGGTCTCCCGTGGTGGCGCTCTGCGGCAAGGTGTGGGTGCCCGGGCGCGACCCGAAGAAGTACCCGGTCTGCCCCATGTGCAAGGAGATCTACGACGGCATCGGCAAGCCGCAGGGCGGCGACGGCGACAACAAGTAGTCCGCGGCGCCGCGCACAACGCCGTTTTGCATAGCACCACGGTTTCCCCGGTGGTCTATGCCAATCGCCGGGGCGTGGGCAGGATGTCGGAATGGACCTCATTCCCGCACCGTCGAGTGCCGTTCGCCGCCCGGACGAGGACTACCCGCTCGACGCCGCCACCACGCTGACCGCACCCCCCGCGCTGGCCGACGCCGAGCGCTGGCTGCGGACCACGCTGTCCGCCGCCACCGGGCTGCCGCTCGGCCCGGGCCGGCCGGGTTCGGGCATCGAGCTGGTCGAGGACCGGACGCTCGCCGCCGAGGCGTACCGGATCACGGTGCGCCCCGGCCACGCCCGGCTCGCCGCGGGCGGCCCGGCCGGAGCGCTGTGGGGCGCGCAGACCCTGCGGCAGCTGCTCGGGCCGGACGCCTACCGCCGCTCGCCGCTGCGCCGCGAGGGCTGGGTCCTGCCCGGCGCCGACATCGCGGACGCCCCCCGGTTCGGCTGGCGCGGCGCGCTGCTCGACGTCGCCCGGCACTTCCTGCCCAAGTCGGACGTGCTGCGCTTCGTCGACCTGCTGGCCGCGCACAAGCTCAACGTGCTGCACCTGCACCTGACCGACGACCAGGGCTGGCGGGTGGAGATCAAGCGCTACCCGAGGCTGACCGGGCGCGGCGCCTGGCGGGAGCGCTCGATGGTCGGCTACCGGGCCGGGCAGCGCCGCGACGACCGCCCGCACGGCGGCTACTACACCCAGGACGACCTGCGCGAGATCGTCTCCTACGCGGCCGCCCGCGGGGTCACCGTCGTCCCGGAGATCGACCTGCCCGGCCACACCCAGGCCGCCGTGTCCGCCTACCCCGAGCTGGGCAACACCGACGTGGTGGACACCGCCGCGCTCGGGGTCTGGACCGACTGGGGGGTGAGCCACAACGTGCTCAACGCCTCCGAGGAGACCCTGCGCTTCTTCGAGGGCGTGCTGGAGGAGGTCCTGGAGCTCTTCCCGTCCGAGTTCATCCACCTCGGCGGCGACGAGTGCCCCAAGGAGCAGTGGAAGGACAGCGCCGCCGCGCAGGCCCGGATACGCGAGCTGGGCCTGGCCAACGAGGACGAACTGCAGAGCCACCTCATCCGGCACTTCGACGGCTGGCTGGCCGACCGCGGCCGCCGGCTGATCGGCTGGGACGAGATCCTGGAGGGCGGGCTCGCGCCGGGCGCCGCCGTCTCCTCCTGGCGCGGCTTCGGCGGCGGGGTCGCCGCCGCGAAGGCCGGGCACGACGTGGTGATGTGCCCCGAGCAGCACGTCTACTTCGACCACCGGCAGGCGGACGGACCGGACGAGCCGATCCCGGTCGGATTCGTGCGCACGCTGGAGGACGTCTACCGGTTCGAGCCGGTCCCCGAGCAGCTGGACGAGGCCGCCGCCCGGCACGTGATCGGCACCCAGGCCAACCTGTGGAGCGAGTTCATGGACAGCGCCCGGGACATCGACTACCGGGCCTTCCCCCGGCTGGTCGCCTTCGCCGAGGTCGCCTGGTCGGAGCTGCCCGCCGAGCCGGCCGAGCGGGACTTCGCCGGTTTCGAGCAGCGGCTGACGACGCACCTGAGGGCCCTTGACGCGCTCGGCGTCGAGTACCGCCCGGCCGACGGTCCGCACCCGTGGCAGCGCCGGCCCGGGGTGCTCGGCCGGCCGATCGAGGGCCCGCCGCCGGTGCGGTAGGG
>NZ_JBIVVI010000037.1:0-17243 GCF_044757675.1 Kitasatospora sp. NPDC091257 | reverse complement strand
GGAAAGCTACCTCGCCGGCCTTCACCTCCGCGGCGCAATGATCTGGATCAAGGACCTCACCCGAACCCATTGATCACGACCGAATACGCGGCCTAGCCGCGGCTTACCGCCCTACTGGTGCGCTGGTGGCGCGAGGCATGCCCTGCCGGCACCGCTATTGCGAGGACGCGCACGATGACGAGCAGAACGGCGGTGGGTAGGCAGGGGTATCGGAGATGAAGACAAGCGCCTTGCCGCAGGCCAGGCACCCGTTGGCGGTCTTGCGAATGCGTCGGGCTTCCTCCAGCGCGATGCCTCTCAGCCGTAGCCGCTCACGGTCAATGGCGTGACGCATGGCCATCGCTTCGGCTTCGTCCCAGATGTACTCCTCGATGAGATCCTCATCCTCGAAGAGGGTGAGCAGCAGTACCTGGGTGACCTCTTGGCTGGCACCTTGGAGCACTGCAGCCTTGACCAGGATCTCGGACTGGCGGCTGCCTCCCAAGCGAGCGGGATCAGCATCGAGCCTGTCGCGGTGGGCCTGACCCCAGTCCTTTGCCATGCGGACCAGAGTGGGCACATCGCACGAGACGAGGTGCGCATGGCACCGGTCGATTGAACCGAACTGGATCGAGCGGCCCGAGCAGTGCGGAATTGGGCACAGCGGCGTGGTCCAGCCTCCGAAGAGGCTCATCTCCAAGCGCTCCGGCCACGCGTCTACCGGCGTGACGACCACCGACCGGCTAGTTACCGCCTCGACTGCCAACTCTGCACCGAGCCCCTCACGGGCCAGGGCACCCGCAAGGGACAGCACCGTCTCAAAGGGGATTACGCACCCCAGCACCTTCGACTGAAAGCCGAAGGTGAGGTGGTCGTCGTAGTCCTCGATGGGAGTTGCCGGAAACGTCGTGCACTCAGTGAGCAGATCTCCCAGCCGGAAAGCCCTCGGGCTTCTGTCCGCTTCGGACTGAAGCGAAGCGGAGCTACTGCTCTCCCCAGGCGAGCTACCACTTCGCAGCGCCACGGTGTACTTGTTTCCATCGCGCTTCTGCCTGGCTCGGGCACGGGCCTTGGGCCCGCTGGTTCCGTTCTTGGTCACAACGACTCCACCACGGGATCCCACGCATCCCGCTTGGAAGTGCGCCGTGCTCGGGCGGGACGTATGACAGTCATTCCACGGGCCCTCGCCGGCAGTGCCGGGTGGCCTTGGCCCTCTGCCCGGCAGCGTGGGCGCCGAGACGAGCATGGCGTGCGGCGTGCGCGTCCTGCCGCTGCAGAAAGCGTAGCGGCAATCTCACCCGCACGGACACGATGAGCACCAGTGCCAGCAACGTCGCGTACGAAGGTGGTCCTGCAGAGAACTCGTCAGACGTTGCTATCCGCAGGAGCAGTAGTCCCACAGCATGACGATGGTCCACGCGACCTGACGCTGGTTCCCACACGGCCCCGTCTCCGCGAACCAAAGCTTCACCTCCAGCGCCCGGGCGCCGTCGGGGCCCTCGACGTGGAGCTCCAAGCCGTCGTCCTGTCGCAGTCAATAGCGCTGGACACCGGCCAGTTCAGGCGGCACAGGTTGCGTGGCTGAAGATGCCGACCGCAGGCCGGTCGGAGTTGTCGCGGGGCTGGCGAGCCGAACTCCACCAATCAGTTGGAGAGTTCGGATCGCTGTCGAACTTGATCGTCCAGCCTGCCGTCCTCCAGGTCACTGAGAGCGGCTGCGTACCCTGCCATTACTGCCTCATGCACGAGGTCGTGGAGCTCGACGGGGATCATTGCGTAGACCCCCGAACAGACACTCTCGGCGGCATCGTGAGCGGTGCGATAGTGAGATTCGCTGATGGAGTCGCCCAGAAGGCGGACAAGATCAGATACGGACTTCTTCAGGTCACCAGCCACGCCCGACCTCTACCCTCCAGTCATGGCACCGATGCCACCCCACTCGCATTCACGATCCTCTCCGCCCAGACCGCCCGAGGGTCAGCTGGGGTACCTCCCGAATCGACTACATCGGTACTCCTGCTCGGCTAGCCTGTTTGGAGTGACGGAAGCAACATTCAGCGGCCCAAGTGGCGCTCGGTACAGCGAGATCGCAGAGGATCTCGCGATTCTCGGCGAAGCGTTCGGGTTGGGTGAGCTTCGGGAATGCCGCTTCCTGTCGGACGGCTTGATGAACGGGAACTGGCGGCTGGATACGGCCGAGGGCTCGTTCGCGTTGAAGCGGATCATGGATGTGCCGCTGCCGCTGGCGCGTCGGAACCTGGCTGTTCTGGCGGCGCTGGCCGATGACGGCCTGCCGGTGGGCAGGGCACGGCTTTCCGGGACCGGGGACGCAGTGGTCGAGGTCGCTGACCGCGGGTACTGCGTGATCCCGTGGACGGAGGGTAGCCACGTGCCGGGTACGGCCCTCTCGATCAGGCAGGCCGGTGACCTCGGCGTTCTTCTTGGTCGGATCCACCGGAGCCTGAACGGTGAGCGGCTGGCCGACCTGCTGCTGCCGGGGCCGGAGCAGGTGACCGTCTCGGTGACCACGCCCGCTGCGGCTCACCAGGAGGCGGACCGCTTCCTCGCCGTGATTGCGGGGCGGGAGAATCGGACCGCGTTCGACGCCCAAGCGGCTGCGGCCCTGGCCGAGCGCAAGGCGCTGCTGGAGAAGTACGGGAGCGAGCATCCGGTCGGCAAGGTAGCGGTCGGCCCGGTGGGGTGGACGCACGGTGACGTGCAGCAGCGGAACGTGCTGTGGCGGGACGGCGTGATCGTCGGGGTGATCGACTGGGACCGGATCCGGGTGCGGCCGTTCGGTGAGGAGGTCGCCCGCACCGCCACGGTGCAGTTCGGCGGTGAGGACGGCTTCCTCGACTTGGCGCGGACGTCCGCGTTCGTGGCCGGCTACCGGTCGGTGGTGCCGCTCCCCGTTCCTGCGCTGGCGGACGCGGTGGAGCGGCTTTGGTGGAAGCGGATGTCGGACTACTGGCAGCTGGTCTTCCACTACGACCGCGACGACTACTCGTGCGACCACCTGTTCCCTCCCGCCGAGCGCTTCCTGGCCTGGTGGACGGAGCGGCGCGAGGACGTGCAGGAGGCGTTCGCGGCTATGCCGTGAGAACTGTGCGGGACAGGACGGTGGCGAGGGCTTCGGCGACCTGTTCCATGTAGTCCGGAGCCGGGATCTGCGGCACCTTGAGGACGATCATCTGCCGTAGGGCCTTGTAGTAGTTCGGCAGCGCGTCCCTGGTCGGCGGCTGGTAGGGGCTGTTGGCGAGGTGGGGCCAAAAGCGGGCGGCGAGTTCGGGGTGCTGGAGCAGCGGCGTCTGGCTCCAGTCCTCGTACTGGGAGCGGATGGGGATGCCGACCGCCCGGCACTCCTCGTGCAGCGTCTTCGGGTCGGGGACGCGGACGTTGATCGTCAGCGGGGTGCCGTACCAGCCTCGGACGGAGAGTTCGCCGATCGCGGGCCAGGCGATGGGCGCGTCGTACTCCTCCAGAGCGTTGCGGAGGGTGGCCAGGTTCTGTTCGGCGGCGCGCATCCGGTCGGGCAGCGAGCGGAGCTGCCGGCGGGCGATGACGGCGGAGACGGCCGGCATCCGGTACTTGTAGGCGGCCCCGGTGTCAGCGAGCGGCTTCAGCTCGGGGAAGGTGAGTTCGGCGGCCAGCCGGACGGGGTGGTGGCCGAGGGTGAGGGCGCGTTCGTAGATCTCGCGGTCGGAGGTAGTGAGGACGCCGCCTTCGCCGCCGGAGACGGACTTGGACTCCTGGAGGCTGAAGCATCCGGCGGCGCCCCAGGAGCCGACTGCCCGGCCCTGGTAGACGGCGCCGTGGGCGTGCGAGCAGTCCTCGACGATCGGCAGGTCGGTGGCCTTGGCGAGCTGGTCCATGCGGGCAGGGATGCCCCAGGTGTGGGTGGCGAGGACGGCGGAGCACGTGTCGGCGACCTGGGCGACCGCAGCGGTGGCGATGTTGGGGCTGTCCGGCTCGATGTCGCAGAAGACGGGGTAGCTGCCCGCCTGGAAGACGGCGGTGATGGCGGAGATCCAGGTCATCGGGGAGACGGCGACGCCGGCTTCGGGGTTGGCGCCGACCGCGTGGAGTGCGGCGTGCAGGGAGGCGGTGCCGGAGTTGAACGAGAGCGCGTGGCGGGTGCCGGTGAGGCGGGCGAAGGCGGCTTCGAGGGCGTTGGTGGCCGGTCCTCGGTTGATCTCGGAGAGGTGCCCGTCGTCGAGCAGCTTGAGGACAGCGTTCTTCTCGGCCTGTCCGTATTTGGGCTCGCGGGGAAACGGGAGGGTGACCTTGGGGTTGTTCATGGTGTCCTTCCGGGCCGAGCGGGTTACGGGCGTCGCCGTTCGGTGGAGCGGCAGTCGGGGGTGATGCGCGGGACGGCGGTGAGTTCGCCGTGGTCGAGGTCGTCGAGGTCCGCCTGGATCTGGTCGGCTCGCAGCCGGAGCATGCTCTGGTCGTCGCAGGAGGCGTGGAAGTGCAGGAGTGAGACCGCGATGCGCAGGCGGAACAGGACGAGCGGCAGCAGGCTGTCGGCGGGGAACGGGCCGTCGAAGTAGCCGGCGAGGAGGGCCTCGGTCATCGGGGCGGGTTCGCGCAGGGACCAGCCAGCGAGTTCGGCCAGCGGGTCGCCACCTCGGACGCTCTCCAGGTCGACGACTCCGGTGATCCGCCGGTCGTCGGTGAAGAGGTGGCGTCCGACCCAGTCGCCGTGCAGGAGTTTGGGCGCCGTCGTCGGGAGGCGGTCGGCTCCGGCTTCGAGGACGAAGCGGGTGCGGTTCAGGAGGTTGGGCAGGTCGAGGCCGTCGAGGTTCGGTGTGCTGCGGAAGGGCAGGGCGAGGAACCAGCCCTGGACGGTGGCGTGTTGGCCGATGCCGTACCCGTCGAGCTGGCCGAAGCTGCTGACCTCGATGGTGTGCAGGCGACGGAGGACCTCGCCGGCTCGGACCGCGGCGTCCAGGTCCTCCGGCCTCGGCGGTTCCGCTTCGATCGGACGGCCGGGGCAGCAGGTCTCGACGCACGCTTCGATGCTGTGCCAGAGGATCTGGGCGGCGGGGACGCCCGCTTCCCGCATCCGGGCAGAGGCCCAGGCGGCGGTCGGATAGCGCGAGCGGCTGCCCGCGCGGCGGACTTTGACGACCAGTTCGTCGCCGTCGCGGGTGGTGGCGGCGAAGGGGAGGCTGTCCGTTCCGGACCTCAGCGGGGTGAACTGCGCGTCGGTGCTGTCGAATCCGGCTGCGGTGAGCGCGTCGAGCAGCAACGGGTGGGGTCGGGCGATGGTGGTGTCACGGGCGGGCATCGGGGACCTCCGGCACCGGGACGGGGCGGCGGCTGGCGGCGGACTGCAGGGCGGCGTCCAGCAGGGCGATGGAGCCGAGGTTGTCGATGGCGGGTATGGGGACGGCGCCGGGCTGGTGGAGGGCGTCCACCATGGCGATGATGCACCGCTGGTAGGCCGGCGGCCCTGCCTCGGCCGCCCCCGGCCTGGCGGCGGGGTCCGGCGCCCATCGGGCGGCGAAGCCTCGGGCCTCCACGCGCCACTCGCCGTTAGCGTTGGTTCGCAGGACCGGGTCCACGATGTACCCGCCTCGGTAGGTGAACAGCGAGTTGTCCGCGAAGTGCACGGTGATCACGGCGATCGAGGTGTGCGGGGCGAGGAAGCCGGTCGGTGTCTCGGTGCAGGTGATCTCGGTCGGTGGTGCGGTGATCAGGGCGCGGACCTGGTCGAAGGCGTGGACGGCGAGGTCGGTGGTGACGGGCAGGTGCTGGCTGCTGCGGAAGCCAGGGCCGGGCAGGGTGACGAGGGTGTCGGCGGTGACGGTGAAGGGCGGTAGGCCGCCGTGGCGGGTCATGTCGCGGAAGGCAAGGAATCCCGGGTCGGTGCCGCGGTTCTGCATGACGGCCAGCAGCAGGCCGCGTTCCTGCGCGAGGTGGACGAGGTCGAGAGCGTCGGGCAGGTTCAGGGCCAGAGGCTTCTCGGTCAGGACGTGGAGTCCGTGGGAGAGGGCCTCGCGGCTGACGCGGTAGTGGTGGTCGGGCGGGGTGAGGTTGACGACTACGTCGATCGGGGCCAGGGCGAGCGCGTCGTCGAGCGTCGCGGCGAACGCGGGGCTCAGCTCGTACCGGTCCGCGAGCGCCTGCGCTGCCTGCTGGTAGGGGTCGACGAGGGCAGCGATCTCGATGCGGCGGTCCGCGAGCAGGGAGCGGACCCAGCGGCTGGCGATGGCGCCGCAGCCGACCAGGGCGGCCTTCACGATGCCTCCCGCAGCGGGTGCTTGCCGGCCTGGTGGCGGCGGATGTGGTCGAGGGCGCGTTCGGTGAGGTCTTCGGGCGAGCCGGTGGTGGTGTCGAGCCGGACGACGGCCGGGGCGAGCGGGTGGTCGAAGTAGGCATTGAAGTGCTCGCTGAAGTGGCGGTCGTAGAAGATCGTCGGCATGCCTTTGCGCAGGCGGGCCCGGCGGGCGAGCGCCTCCGGGTCGGCGGTGAGGACGATCGTCAGGTCGGGCATCGCCACGGTCCGGCTAGTGACTGCGAGTTGAGCCTGGTCGTCGCAGTCGAAGCCGTGCATCCGGCCGACCGCGTGGGCGTGGGCGAGGAGGGTGTCCACGGTGCGGTCGAGGATCACGTCCCACCCCTCGGCGAGGGCCAGCAGCGTTCGGGCGAGCCGGAGGTCTTCGACATCGAGGAACTGGGCGATGTTGGCCAACTGGTGCTCGGCGGTGAAGGGTTCGGGCTTCGGCAGCCGGGAGGGGTCGGGGCTGGCGTGGTAGTAGCAGGGGATGACGGCGGGCTCGCCGAGATGGGTGGCGAGTGCGGCGGCCAGCGTGGTCTTGCCGACGCAGCTGACGCCCTCGATGCCGAGGATCACGGGGTCTCCCTGTCCGAGGTGGTGGGTGGGGCCGCGCGGCGGTTGCTCTTGGGGGCGAGGGCCGTACGCCTGGTGCCAGTGATCGCCCAGCGTCCGAGGGCGGCCAGCGGGCCGATGCTCTTGAGCAGCAGGCCAGCCAGGGTCTCCGCGCTCAGCGTGGCGGCCTCCCGTACGGTCAGCGGCCGGCCCTCGGCCTTGGCCAGCTGGCGGACCGGCGCGACGGTGGCCATCCAGAGCGCGGCGACGGCCGCCGCCCGGACGGGCAGGCGCGTGCGCGGGCCGAACGCGAGAGCCAGGCAGGTCGCCGTCGCGGGTGAGACCAGCAACCAGGCCATGCCCCGATAGGCGCCGATGGTGAGCGCCGCCGCGTTGTCGAGGCGGCTGCCGTGGCCTTGGGCGTGCCAGCGGGCGGCGCACTGCGGGTAGTCAAGGTAGCTCTGGAACCAGCGTTCGCTCTGGGACAGCAGCTCGGGCAGGTGCTCGGCCGCCGGCACCGTGGTGGTGAAGGGGAGGCTGTCGACCGGGATGCCGGTCAGGGTGAGCCGGTAGCCGAATGCGACGTCGTCGAGCACGGTGAAGGTCGGCAGGCCGCCGACCTTCCGGAAGACGTCGGCGCGAACGAGCAGGCCGTGGCCAACCGTCTGGGCCAGGCCCTGCCGGCTCCGCGCTCGGCGGGCGGAGCCGGCGTATCTGCGGAGGTTGGGGATCTCGCGGCGGAGGGTCCACAGGGTCTGGGCTCGCGCGGCGCCCCGGCACAGGCTCCGTTCCCACCAGGTGTCGGCCGCGCCCTGAGTGGCGAAACGAGCGGACTGCTGGACGACGCGGGGCAGCTCGCCGTCCTCCACCCGGCGGCGGGCCAGGAACTCGGCGGTTCGCAGCAGCAGTTCGCGGCTCGGCCGGGAGTCCACGTCGTAGACGGCGATGTACGCATCGGCGGAGTCGGCCGCGAGCTGGTCGACGGCGGCGTTCACCTGGCCGGCCTTCCGACCGTCGCCCTCGTAGTGGACGTGCCGCACCACCTGCCCCCGGATGCGCGCGATCTCGTCCACGATGACGTCCGCCGTCGTGGGGAAGGCCGATAGAGCCTCGGCAGCCGTTGCCGCAGTGAGCGCACGCTCTCCGGTCGCAGCCAAGGCTTCGGCGAGGGCGGTCAGTTCCTCGCCGATCAGCTGCGGGAAGCGCTCCACCGTGAGGTCGGCCTTCACCGCTCCCATGAGCCGGGCGGCGAGGTGATCCCGTTCGCGGTCCTCGCGCGCCGTGGACACCAGGGTCATCGTCGAGCCCGGGAAATCGCGCAGGAGCGGCACGAACCACGCCAGGGCACCGGCGATGTGCTGCTGCTCGCGCAGCACCGGGATGACGACGTGCAGCACCATCGGCTCCGCTGCCGGAGGCGGGGTGGGCCGGTCGGCCCAGGCCAGAGTCCGGCGGACGTGCCGCAGACCGTTCGCATTGCGCGCGGCGACAGCGGCGGCGATCCACCAGGACGGCCGCCGCCAGAACGGCTTCCGCGCGCTCACTCGACTCCTCCCGAGCCGATGAAGTCGTGGAACAGCCGGTAGGTGCCCCGGAGCTGGCACTCCGGGTAGTCGTCCTGCCAGGGCTTCGCCGGCCCGGCGAAGTGCACCAGGTCAGCCGTCTTCTCGTCCTCCAGGAGCTGGGCGAGCGGGCTGTCCTCCTCGGCGTAGTGGACGAACCCGGGCTGGGCGGCCTGCGGCGACATGGCAAAGGTGTTCCAACGGCGTTCCAGCCGGTGCCAGTTGTCGTCGACGGCCCAGTTCAGCGCGTCCTGGTCCCAGAACCGGACCTTGTCCGGGTGCTCGGACAGGAACTGCCTCGACCGCTCGAAGACGCCAAGCTGCTGGCAGCGGTCGAGGTCCATGAGCATGACGCCGCTGTTGAAGTAGTCCCGGCCGTACGGGACTCCGAGCTCATCCCAGCCCGGCAGTTGGATGCCGCGGCCGATGACCGGGTTCTGCGGGTCTCGGACCGCGCCGAGCGGGCGACCGTCGAGGGACTGCCGCAGCAACGGACGAAGGTCCCCGAGCACCAGGGTGTCGGCATCCAGGTAGAGCACCCGCCGCTCGTCGGGGATGACCTCCGGGATGGCCAGGCGCACGTACACCGCACCGCTCACCCAGTCGGAGATCGGGTAGCGCGGATCGGTCGTGGGCGCCGGCCGCAGCTCGGTCCGCAGGCCCATCCGGTCGGCATCCCGCAAGATCGCCTTCCGGTTGGCCTCGCTGATCTGCTGGTCGAGGACGATCAGGCGAAGCTCGTCGACGACGCCGGGATGGGCGGAGGCGATCGACTGCATCAGCGTCCGCAGCGGGCGGGCGTACCCGTCGTCGACCCCGCAGACGAGTGCGGGCAACGGGTGGGAGTCGGTGTTCACGAGGTACTCCTTCGGATAGCAGCGGCAGCGGCCTGGCGAGGGAAGTGCAGCCCAGCCCAGTCGAGGGTCTGCCGCAGGCCGTCGCGCAGGTGGGTGGTGGGCTCCCAGCCGAGGTGGGCACGGGCCGAGGCGATGTCGGGGCAGCGGCGCTTCGGGTCGTCGGCGGGCAGCGGGACGAACGTGATCGCGGACGAGGAATCGGTCAGCGCCCGGATCTCCTCGGCGAGCTGGCGCATGGTGATCTCGTGCGGGTTGCCCAGGTTCACCGGGTCGGTGTGCTCCGCAGTGGCGGCGGCGAGGAGGCCCTCGACGGTGTCGGCGACGAAGCACAGGGAACGGGTCTGGCTGCCGTCGCCGGCCACGGTGATCGGCTCGCCCGTCAGTGCCTGCCGAACGAAGGCGGGCACCGCGCGCCCGTCGTCGGCACGCATCCTCGGCCCGTACGTGTTGAAGATCCGCACGATCCGGGTGCTGGCGTCGCCCGAGCGCTGGAAGCACGAGGTCAGCGCCTCGGCGTACCGCTTGGCCTCGTCGTACACACTCCGAGGGCCCACCGGGTTCACGTTGCCCCAGTACCGCTCCGGCTGCGGGTGCACGAGCGGGTCGCCGTACACCTCGGAGGTCGACGCGAGCAGGAACCGGGCCCGCTTCGCCTCGGCCAGCTCCAGGGCGTTGAGCGTGCCCATCGCACCGACCTTCAACGTGGCCAGCGGGTGGCGGGCGTAGTCGAGCGGCGACGCGGGCGAGGCCAGGTGGAAGACGAAGTCCACCGGCCCGGCCACGGCGAACGGCCGGCTCACGTCGTCGGTCTGGAAGCCGAACCCTTCAGATGACCGAAGGCTCGAAAGGTTCTCAAGACGGCCGGTCAGCAGGTTGTCGACGCCGACCACCTTGGCGCCGAGGTCCAGCAGTCGCTCGCACAGGTGCGAGCCGATGAACCCGGCGGCCCCGGTGACGACTGCGGTACGGCGGGCGAACGCGCTGGTTGCTGCCGTTCCCCGGGGCTGTGCTGTGTTCAGGCGAGGCACGGTGCTTCTCCTCCAACTCGTAGACGGACAGCGGACTGAACCGCGGCGGCCTCAGACGGTCGGCTCCCGATCCGGGAGTGCGCGAGCCGGCGGCGCCGCGAACTGGTACTCGGCATTGGAGCTGGTGCTGGGCGACGATCCCAAGCAGCGCGAGCGTGACAACGTGGCCCAGCCCCCACACCACAGCGAGCGCCCTCCCCACCGGATCTCGGTGCGCGCCGCGGTGGCGGCCTTGCTGCGGGTTTTCGACTGCGTCCATGGCCGGGGTCCCCTCCGCTCTTCTCGGGCGACGGCTGGTCCAGCGTCGCGGCGTCACCGAGCGTCGCGGAACGTTTCCAGGGGGTTTCTCTCCGAGATCGCCCACGCCACAGCGGGTAGCAGTACGCTCACCAACAGGGCCTACAAAGCCGGGGGTTGAGATGAGCGAAGACGTTCTGGCGATCCACCCGCTCACCTACCTGCTGCAGTTACGCGGATGGGGAAAGATCCAGTTCGCGCGGATGATGTGCGAGCGCGGCGCCGCACTGAAGATCCACCTGGCGACCAACCGGACGCTGGTCTGGAAGTGGGAGCAGGGCCAGGAGCCCGAGCCGGACGCACAGTACGTTCTCGCCGACCTTTTGGGCGTCAATCCCCGTACGCTGGTTGCCAATCCATGGCCGCGATGGCTCCCGGTCTGGGAGGTGACCGGCATCACGGCGCCGTGGACGAAGGCCGGTACCGTGGACGTACTGGTGGAACTGGTCAGGAGTGGTCATATGGATCGGCGGGGCTTTCTCACCATCACCGGGGCCACCATGGCCACCGTAGCCGCGAGCTGGGCCTCAGCCTCGCCCGCCCTCGCCTCCGCCCTCAACGGCGACCAGGTGACCGACTCCATGGTCGACACCCTCGACGCCCGCGTGGCCACCCTCCAAACCCTGGACGCCCAGATGGGCGGCGCCCGCCTCATCGAACAGGCCCGCGGCGACCTCGCGATCATCACCAGCCTGCTCAAGCACGGCCGCCACACCGAAGCCGTCGAGGCCCGCCTCTACGGGCTCGCGGCCCAGGTCAACTACATCGCCGGCTGGATGGCCTACGACAGCGGCCTGCGCTCAGCCGGCCAGCAGTACTACCTCGGCGCCCTGCGCGCCGCGAAGACCGTGGGCGACGACGCCCTCGGCGCCTTCCTCCTCGCCGAGATGGGCGTCCACCTCTCCGACAACGGCAACCCCGCCGAGCGCGTCGCCCAGGTCGAGACCGCGCTCGCCAACACCCCCTCGACGATGCAGCCCGGCGTCCGCAGCTACCTCGAACTCCACCACGCCGAGAGCCTGTCCCGCGACGGCCAGCACGAGAAGGCTGGCTCCGCCCTCAACCGCGCCCACGACCTCTGGGCCAGGAACGGCGGCGACCACCTCCCGAGCTGGCTCTCCTGGTACGGCGACGCCCAGCTCAGCTCCACTGAGGGCAAGGTCATGCTCCGCGCCGGCCAGGTCGAGCGCGCCACCAGCGCCCTCGCCTCCTCCATCGACCACGCAGTCCCCCGCGACCAGGCCGTCCGCTCCGGCCGCCTCGCCACCGCCCGCCTCGCCGGCAAGGACCTCGACGGCGCCCTCGACGCCGCCAACCGCGGCCTGGACCTCCTCGAAACCAAGGTTCACTCCGGCCGCGCCGTGAGCCGCCTCACCAAGTTCGACGGCTACCTCAAGCCGTACGCCACCGAGCCCGCCGTCGCCGAGTTCCGCGAGCGGCTTCGGGCTCTGCCTGCGATGGCAGCCTGACCGATCTCGTCCGACTCGCCACTCGGCAAGCGGTGCTGTGCGACGATAGGACTGCAGTCCCTTCCTCTCATCACTCTGGCGAGCATGCCCCGTTGGAGCCAACAGATCTGACACCAAGCGGGCGAGCCGACACGCAGGAGAAAGCTGCCCGTGCCCACCTTGCGGTCGAACAACCACGGCAGTGTTGGCCCACTGCCGACAGCGATAGTGCGTGCCGCCATAGCCGTGTGCCGCCATGCACTCCACTGGCGTGACGATCAGC
The DNA here is from genome assembly GCF_044757675.1 of Kitasatospora sp. NPDC091257. Classification (NCBI taxonomy): domain Bacteria; kingdom Bacillati; phylum Actinomycetota; class Actinomycetes; order Kitasatosporales; family Streptomycetaceae; genus Kitasatospora; species Kitasatospora sp. NPDC091257. Next base: position 4,954 of record NZ_JBIVVI010000037.1, on the reverse strand, counting down.
GTGCCATCTTTCTTAACGCTGGAGTGTCGCACGCTCACTATGACCGTTACGATTCGCCGGAGTTGAGTAAGGCCAAGATCGCTCGGGCGCTCTTCGATGACCTCGGGGGACAGGGCTCGGTCGGCCACGCTGTCCAGCGGAAGATCGTTGAAGAGCTATGTCAGATGAAGCGGCCACACTCTGATGCACCGGACCAGCGGGCTAGTGCCGAAGCTCTGACCGAGCTCAAGCGCGAAGCTGTAGCGGAGCAGATCCTCGTCAATCCCGAGCAGGCCGCTACAGAAGCGCGGAAGGCGGCTGAGAAGCGACGTGTGCAGGCAATCGCCGAAAGACGGCTGATCCTCGGTGAGTTGTGCGCTGAGTTCATTGCGCTGGTGCAGCAGGGGAACGGGCAGAGCACCCAAGGCCGCGGATACGACTTTGAAAAACTCTTGGCGCGGCTGTTTCAGGTCCACGACCTCGACTACCGTCCGTCCTATCGCATAGACCGCGAGCAGATCGATGGTTCCTTCCACTTCCGAGGCTTCACGTACCTTGTCGAGGCCCGGTGGCGGTCAGCACAGCCCGACCTGGGTGACCTCCTCGACTTCAAGGGGAAAGTGGACGGGAAACTCGACAGCACCCGTGGGGTCTTCATCTCGATGGCTGGCTTCGACCCGGGCGTCCTCGATTACTTCGTGCGAAACTCTCGGGGAAGCCGCAACAACATCATCATGTTCACTGGCCGAGACGTTTCCCAGCTATTCGAAGGAAACATTGGGCTCGTAGACGCGCTCACCAAGAAGGTCGACGCTGCCGAGCAAGAGGGTCTTGCGCTGTGCGAACTGTGATTCGGGGCGGACGCCCTGACGGGCTCCGCCCCTATCTGCTCATGCTGGCCGAGGAGATCGCTCAGGTCGTGGGACGGTAGGCGCTCTTCTTACGCAGACGATGCTGCCGACAGGCGGGAGGGCAAGCTGATCGGCCATCGCCCCGTGGTGCCGCTGCGGCACGGCGATCGAGCTGACCAGGCTTTCCGGACCTTCCGGTCGCACGGCGATGCTCCGTCACCTGCCAGCGCCAACGGCGGTGCTCGAAGAATGCCTTCCACAGCTCCAAGCGATGGCGAGAGTCCTTCGGGAACGTGAAGCGGAGAACGCCGAGGGCCACGGCTGCTACCAGTACAGGCGCGGACCCTGGGTGGTCGGTGAGGAACCGCACGGATCAGCCCTTCCCGTCGCACAGCTCGAGTGTTGCGGTGCCCAGCGCGACCCGGTAGGCGTCACCGTGGCGGGTGAATCCGGCGCCCCTGATTCCGGCCTCGGGGTGGGTCAGGGCCACTGCCAAGTCGCGGGGCTCGGGATAGCCGGTCCAGCGGAACATCCATGAGTCCCCGGCCCCCCAGAGCCGGCGGACTGCACCGTGCCGAATCACCTCCGGTTCCCTCCGGTGCTCGACTCCGGGCCGCTCCAAGGGGTCCCAGGACAAGCTGGTCGCCCAGCGGCCACGCCGGTCCACGAGGTTGTAGCGGGAGACGAGACCGGCCAGCAGAGTGGTGGCGTCGTCCGAGATCGGGGGGACCGCTGCCAGTGCACGGCGTTCGTTCGCGGTGAGGCCGTGGTCCACCGTGAGATAGCGGTGCAGGGGCTTGCAGATGCGCTTTTTGCCGCGTTGGCATGCGGCGGGGTCTCCGGTGATGGTCAGCAGTGCACCGGTAGGCAGATGGCGAAGGCGGAGGGAGCGCTGCCCGTGACACGTGTAGCTGACCTCGTGCCGTAGTCCAGGAACACCGCGCGAGTCGACCCCCGCGGTGGGCAACAGCCGGGTGGCCACGTTCTCCGGGGCGCGCTCTGCCACCATCACCAACTGATCCCGGCGGGGCGACATCACCGGATCATAGGAGGCGACAACCGCGTAACCCCACCTCGCAGTCGGACCGGTGTACACGTTGCCGTTGAAGAGCGCCAGCGCCAGCAACGCCCGGAAGGCGCGCTGGTCGTCCGAGCAGTGGTCCAGGCCGAGCTGGTGGGTGTCATCGTTGATCGCGGACTGGGCGGCGGCCTTGCTCTCCCCGGTGTACTCGACGCGGAGCGGGACCCGCTCTGCAGGCGCCATGGTGTGGATAGGCAGTGCGCCCAACTCGTGTGCGGCGAGCAATCGTGCCTGCTGAAAGGGGATTGTGTCCCCCGACTCGCGCTGAATGCAGCGTGTGCGCTTGTTGATGTCCCTGTCGAGCGTCATATCCGGCTCCCGGTGGGCGCAACTCAGTGCTCCCGCCCACTGCGCCCCATCGGAGGAACGGCAGTTCTCAATCACGCGCGCCCGACGGCACTTTGCGCCCTCAACCCTGGGTGACTGCGGGAGGACCCAGGTCCGACGTAACGGCGAGCGTGGTCGCCTGGGCCAAAGCATACGCCTTGAGCGTGTGGACTACATCATGAACTGGCCACCTCTGCCGCTCCGTTACCGGAGGCCCGGTTGCCCGTTGTCGCGTCAAGTTCGTTGCCTCCCGCAGCCCTCCTGCCGCCCATCAGGTCGCCGAGCTGTTTGCCGCCGGGACTGCGGTTACGGCCCTGAACGGGCGTTGTTGCTGGGCACGGGCGGTGCCGGCGGCCCGTACGGCGAGGTGGTCGTGGTCATTGCGGGGGTGGTGTATCGCGTGGTGCTCCTGGACATGGCTGCGCGGGTGCGTAGTTCGTCCGGGGTGGCGGCCGGGGCGGGGGTGGGGAGGTTGGCGTCGCGGCGGATGCGCCAGGTGAGGACGGCGGCGGGTGAGTCGGCGGTGGCGAGTTCGCGTCGTCCAGCGGCGTTGGTGAGCAGGGTGGTCGGGTCGTGGCCGACGGCTTCGGCCTGGGCGAGGGTGGCGGCGAGGGCTGCCCAGTTGTCCTCGGCGAGGAGTCGGGCGGCCTGGTCGGCGGGCAGGGTTCGGCGGACGGTGTCGGCCTGCCGGTCGTGGTCGGGCTTGGGGAGGAGTCGGCCTTCGAGGGTGAGGTGGGCGATCGGTTTGGCGGCGTGGCGGGTGTAGGCGGCGCGCAGGTGCCCTGCTGCGGTGTGGGCGGCTTCGGCCTGGTGGCGGTGGCCTTGGGCGGCGTGCCACTTGGCGATCACGATGGCGAGCAGGACGAGGCTGGCGAGGATCGTGGCGGCGGCGGTGCCGTCCTCGCCCCGGCCGCTGGCGGGTCCGGCGTGGAGGAGTTCGCGGGCGGCGGAGCGCATCGCCCGCAGTTCCCGGTCGGCGGCGCGGGTGTGGGCGATGCGGGTGTACTCCAGGGCCCGTGCTGCCTGGTGGAGTTCCTTCCTGCTGAGGGTCGGGCTGGTGGCGGCGAGCGTGTCGAGGACTTCGAGGCCGCCTCGGATCACCGCCTCCGCGCGGGCGGCGTCCTGGTCGTCGTCGAAGGCCGGGTAGGCGCGTTCGATGGTGGTGCTGGCCCGGTGGCGGCCGTCAGCGGGCCAGGTGCGGGCGTCGGGCGTGGGGAAGGCGGGCTGGTCGACACCGAGGGCGAAGCAGGCCTGGATCTTCGGGTGGGTGAGGTCGGAGGCGAGCTTGCTCCCGGAGAACCAGACCGGCCCGGTCTCGTCGCCGGTGGGGAGGGCGAACTTGTAGCCGGTCACGTCGCCGGAGGGCGCGCGGCGCACGCCGATCAGAACGCCCTTCGCGGTGAGCCGTGCGGTGAACTCCTCCTCGTCCGCGGCCCCGGCCAGGGCTTGTCGTACAGCGGTGCGCAGGCGGTCGCGGTCGGTGCCCTCCCGGCCGAGACGCTCGGCCTTGCGGATCTCGGCGCCCGTGGCGCGCTTGGGGATCGCGTCCCGGTACTCGCGGGTGCGGGTGTCCGAGAGGTTCTTGAGCCCGTACTGGCGCTCGATCTTGGTGAGCTCGTCTTCGACGCGGTACTGGTCGCCGTACAGGCGAGCCTGGGTGAGGTCGGCGCGGACGACAGTGGCGAGGATGTGGATGTGGTCGTCGGCGTGGCGCACGGCGATCCAGCGGCAGGCGTCCTCGTCGCCGTCCGGGGCGATGCCGGCGGCGGCCATGGCGCGGCGGGCGATGGCGGCCCAGTCCTCGTCGTCGAGGATGCGGTCGCCCGGGTCGGCGCGGATCATGCGGTGGTAGACGTGGTTGTTGACCTTCCTTCCGTACTGGAGGACGTGCAGGTCGAGGGCGTCCCCGAGCTGTTCGAGGGTGGCGGACGGGTGCCGGCCGGGGTCGGGGACGAAGCCGTCCCAGGAGGCGACGATGTGCGGGTCGGTGTGCTCGTTCGCCTTGCCGGGGCCGTACAGGTAGCGGAGCGCGCCGAGGGTGTCGTTGCCGTGGACGGCCTTGCTGATCACCGGCGCTTTGCCTTCTCCAGCGCCGTGGCCACCCGGTCGACTTCCGCGATCAGCACGGCACCTTCATCGAGCGCCTCGCGCACCGCGGTGGCGGCTTCCAGGTACGCGTCGGGCCCCGGCTGGGAACGCGCGTGGAAGGCGTGCGTGAGCTGGTTGAGGTTGTTCGCCGAGCCGGCGTGCTGCCGGCGCAGCAGGCGCACCTCGGTGGCCAGCTCGTCCAGGCTCGCGTCCCGGCCGCCGAGGCCGACGATGGGGTCGTCCGCCAGGACCTTGGTCGCGCAGTAGGCAGCGATGGCCAGCCCGTGTTCGGCCGCGCGACGGGCGATCTCGGTGTGCTGCTCGGCGGTCACGCGGAAGGCGATCTTCACGCGCTTGGGGTTGGTGTTGTCGCGGCGGCGACGCTTCGACGCGCGCGGCTCAGGCGGCGTGGCGGAGCGGACAGCACGGTGCTCGGCACGTTCGGCGGCGTGTGCGCGGCGGGACTCGGTGAGCGTCTCCTCCTGCTTCGCCGCGCCCTCGCGGTGAAGTTCCGGTGCTGCCGCCCCCGGCAGCAGCGGCCCGGGCCCCCCCCCCCGGGGGGGGGCCGGCGCCGGGGGCGGGTCGGAGATCACAACACAGAAAAACACAAACACCAAATAAAAGAGAT